>WGAE01000259.1 GCA_015489185.1 Campylobacterales bacterium | reverse complement strand
ATGGCGGACGACGCGGAAAAAACCGAAGAACCCTCGGCGAAGAAGATCGAGGATGCGCGCAAAGAGGGAAACGTTCCCAAAAGTCAGGATACCAGTGCCTTTCTAACACTGCTGGTGGCGGTAGTCGTCGTCTACTTCGCAACCGCGTTTATTACCGAACATATCGAAAAACTCTACCGCTACTACAGTGCAATGATCGGGGTCGAACTGACCCCGAGAGTCGCTTATGAGATCGCCCTGACAACCTTTACCGAACTGATTTTGATGGTCATACCCGTCGCGGCGGTTGTCGCATTTGCGGGTATTCTTGCTTCTGTGGCGCAGTTTGGTTTTATCTTTACAACCAAACCGCTGGTGCCCAACTTCAGCAAAATCGATCCGATCAAGGGACTGGGAAAACTCTTTTCGGTCAAAAAACTGGTCGAATCGGTCAAAACCACCGCCAAAGTTGCGATCGTCTTTGTCGTTGCTTTTTTTTATCTGATCCAGGATATTCATGAACTTCCAACCGTCATCAATATGCCGCTGGAGCATCAAATCGCCTGGCTGACGGAAAAAATCATCCTGCTTGTTGCGGTGATGCTGATGGTACTCTTCATACTGGCGATGATCGACCTCTTTTTCGTACGCTTTCAATATTTCAAAGATCTGCGTATGAGTAAACAGGAGGTCAAAGACGAATACAAACAGATGGAGGGTGATCCGCAGGTCAAAGCACGTATCAAAAAAATCCAGATGGAAATGGCACAAAAAAGGATGATGGCGGAAGTCCCCACCGCCGATGTCGTCATCACCAACCCGGTACACTACGCCGTGGCATTACGCTACCACAAAGATAAGGAAAACGCCCCCAGGGTCATCGCCAAAGGTATCGACAATATGGCACTCAAAATCAAAGAGATCGCACTCGAAAACGAGATACAGGTAGTCGAAAACCCGCCTCTGGCAAGAGAACTCTACGCAAAATGTGATATCGACGAGATTATCCCGGAAAACTTCTATCAGGCGGTTGCCGAAGTACTGGCTTTTGTTTACAAAGTCAAAAACAAAAACGTTTAAAAGGTCATCACCTGTTGCACGGGTTTATGTCCCGTATTGTTACCTCCGTTCATTTGGCGTGATGCCGCCAGATACTCTTTTTGCAACGCTTTTTTCAAAACATAGGTATACAAAAAGAGTAAAGCCTGAAATGTGCTCTCCCGCTCTTTGCTACCTACTCCCTGACGCTCCAGAAACCCCAAAAAGAGCTCGATTTCCCTCATCCCCATATATCCGGGATCACGTTTGCCGTGAAAAACGATAAACTGTTCGACCACACGATGATAGCGACGTCGCAACATCGGGGCATACCCTTTTGCCTGCATCTGTGACTCCAGAGCGTTAAAAAGTCTACGATCAAGCTTCATGAACTGCTCCTGTCTGCTTTATATATTCAAATTGTATATATTTTTCAATATAAAGAGAATTTTTATTTCAATATGAAATACTATTCACTTCATTCGCATTTTTCAGAGCCGATAAAGTACTATATTTGAAAACGAAGGAGTCTTCATGAACGTACGTCAAAAAGAGATCACTTACCTGCTGCTGACACTGTTTACCTTTGTCGGCGGTTACTTTTTTCTCCGCTATGCCTATAAAGTCTCCGATACGGTCCCCTTTTCACAGGAGATTGTTCTGATCATACTGGGGACGATCGCAACAGTCTTCATCACATCACTGTTACTGAACAAACAGACAGCAATGGAACTGGAAAAAGAGCAGAGTATTAAATTTTTGCATCTTAAAACCGCCATTTACGAAAATCTGCTCGATCTGATCGAAGAGATGTCTACCAAAGAGCGTATCGCCCAAAGCGATCTTTCGAGACTCCATTTTCTGACACACAAACTCGCGATTGTCGCTTCACCTTCGGTACTTGACGAATACAACCGTTTTCTGAAAGTAATCTCCGAAAGCGCGCATGATACCACCTTTCGCAACGACACGGCGGCAATCTCAGACGCACTCTGCCGCCTGACGGTACGCATACGTGCCGATCTGCTGGGTGAAAAAGCAAAAGAGGGAGATTACTCCGAAAGTGAGATCACCGATATCATTATCAAAAACGCAAATGACGCCAACCGGCTCGAACAGATCAAATAGCCAATATGTAACAATCACACCAAAAAGTCACAATTCCTGCTATAATTAGCGTAAGCAAAAAAGAAAGAGACGCTATGGCACGCAGACACTGGATACTTTACGCAATTTTCGTCATCATATGGGTCGTTGCGGCAATCGATCCGAAGTATCCCCAGGACTGGTTACTCGAAAACGTGCTTGTAATTATCTTTTTTCCACTTGTAATCTGGCTGGATAAAAGATACCGTCTCTCCACTTCGGCGCTGGGATTGCTGCTGCTTTTTGGAGCACTTCATGAACTCGGCGCGCATTATACCTACGCCGAAATGCCCTTTTTTGATTTTATTACCCAACTGTTTCACTTTTCACGCAACCATTACGATCGTGTCGTACACTTTCTTTTCGGATTGCTGCTTTTTCGTCCGCTTTTCGAAATTTTTCGTCAAATCATCGGAGACAACAAAATCGCACTCTGGTTTGTCTTTTTACTGATCACTTCGATCTCGACCTTTTACGAACTACTCGAATGGGCGGCAACGATGATCTTTCATCCCGATCTGGGTATGGCGTTTCTGGGTACCCAGGACGATGTCTGGGATGCGCACAAAGATACGCTTGCTGCCGTTTGCGGCGGTGCGATCAACCTGATCCTCTTTTATCGATACTATCTTCATTTCGACAAGGAGCGCACATGAGCGAACTGGGTAAACTGCTGACAATGTTCGGAGTGATTCTGACGGTTCTGGGACTCCTGTTGACATTCAGCGACAAATTGCCGTTTCATCCGGGACGTCTGCCGGGAGATATCTATTACAAAAAAGAGAATTTTTCCTTTTACTTTCCGCTGACAACTTCGATTCTGCTGAGTATTGTACTCTCGCTTGTTCTCTACCTTTTCGGAAAATTTTTCAAATAACCTATGCCGCTGACACTCCCTAATCTTCTAAGCTTTTTTCGTATTGCCGCTGCGCCGATGCTTCTGCTCGCGGCGTGGGCAGGTATGAAAACCCTCTTTTTTACACTCTTTTTCGCGATGCTCCTTTCCGATGCACTCGACGGCTTTCTGGCACGCATACTCCATCAAACTTCCGAACTGGGAGCCAGACTCGACAGCTACGGTGATATCGCCACCTATTTGACCACACCTGTCGCCGTCTGGCTGCTCTTTCCGGAGATTGTCAAAAGTGAAAAAGCGTATATTATCGCCGCACTCATCCTCTATCTGTTACCTGCCGTTTTTACCCTGATCAAATTCGGCAAACTTGCCAGTTACCACACCTGGATCACAAAAATTTCAGCATTGCTGATGAGTACAGGAGTGGTCGTATTGCTACTCTTTCATAAACCGCTTTTATTTCATATTGCCGTCTGGTTTTTGGCAATCGAAGCGCTTGAAAATATCACAATCACCCTGATTTTAAAAGAACAAAAGACCGATATCCGTACACTATGGCACGCATGGCGATACAGAAACTAATCTGCCGGGATAAACAGCTTCTCAGTCATTTTTGTATACACTTCCTTTGCTATATAAGTCAAATTATTTTTCCCAAAATTTCAACGTGAGGATCGTCTTTTGTACCGTGAAGCCTGGCAGCGCATCGAAGCGAGCAGTCGTATTGTTTTGATATCGCATATCAATCCCGACGGTGACGCGCTGGGAAGTCAACTTGCACTCTACCCGATCCTGAAATCGATGGGCAAAAAAGTAACCGCGGTCAATCGCACGACACCGCTTCCAATCCGATACGATTTCCTGCCCAACTATGAAAAAATACGCCCGGCGCTTCCCGAACATATCGATCTGATCATCAGTTTTGACTGCGGAAGTTTTGACAGACTCGGCATTGAAAAACAGGATATCCCGCTCATCAATATCGACCACCATATTACCAATACCCGCTACGGCGATATCAATCTGATCGATGAGACGATGCCGAGCGCTTCGTCCGTCGTTTTGAAACTGCTGGAAGAAAACGGCATTTCACTCAGACGGGACGTCGCCACCTGTATCTACACCGCACTCGCGGAAGATACCGGATTTTTTTCCTACGATAACACCAATATCGTCGCGTTCGAAACGGCATCGAAACTGATTGCCGCCAAAGCGGATCCAGCGTTCATCGCCAGGCAACTCAAAGAACGCAACTCTTTAGCAAAACTACGACTTGAAGCGCTGACCGTCCAAAAACTGGAACTTATTAACCATGCTATGGTAGGATACGCCGTTTTAAATCTGGACGATTTCAAAAAAACGGGCGCGTTACGTTCTGACAGTGACGCCTGCGTCAACCTGATACGCTCCCTGGCAACGGTTGAACTGGCAATTTTACTGATCGAGGAGCAGGAGGGATTTAAAGTCTCCCTTCGTTCCAAAACACGTATCGATGTTTCCCGTATCGCCGTATCTATGGGCGGCGGCGGACACAAACGTGCAGCAGGATTTACCGTCCGACACAAAAATACCGAAAAAATCATAGCAGAGATACTGGAGAAGGCGGAGTTATCATGAAAATGCGACAAAAACGAAAAGCCAGCGCACTCGGAACCCTTTTGGCAATTTTCATACTCCTCGGCGGAGGATACGCAATCTATAAAATATTGCACTCCAACGAGTTCGAAACTAATCGACCCGTCATTGAGATGCCTCTGGAGCGCTTCTGGAACAGTCACCACCCTTTCGATATCAACATCAGCGACGACAGTGGTCTGAAAAAAGTGATTGCCTACCTGAGCAACGGTAGTGAACGGATCAAAATCGCAGATGTCGACTTCAAAAAAGCGCCCAAATCCTACCGTTTGCAAATACGCTATCCTAAACTCGGTTTTGTGCATGAAAGCGATACACTGATCTTGACAGTCATTGCACAGGATATCAGCAAATGGAACTTCTTCAAAGGAAACAGCAACGTCAAAAAAGCGCGTCTTCGCATCGATAACCAGAAACCGGATGTCTTTGCACTGATCAACTCCTACGGTATCACCCGCGGCGGTTCCGCGGTGGCAATTTTCAAAGCCGCGGACGCAAACCTCAAAGAACTTTATGTCGAGACCAACTTCGGCAAACGGTTCCAGCCGATTCCGTTCTATAAAGAGGGGTATTATATCGTCCTGCTGGCATGGCCCATTACGCAAAAACGTTTCAGTGCCAAAGTGATTGCAAAAGATGAAGCGGGCAATGTCTCCAGAGCACGTATCGGATTTTTCCTCAAAAGCCGCAAATACCGCACATCGTATCTGCAGGCAAAAGAGCGTTTCATCAACGGAAAAATCGCTGATCTCGCGGAGGATGAACCGGAACTGACAAAAAATCTCTCTCCGACGGAAAAACTCAAATTTATCAACGAAGTCTACCGTCAAACCAACGATGCGCTGATCAAGGAAATCGCTTCCAAAGTAGACCACAACCGTGTCGACAGTTTCGAAATCCAACCCTTCAATCCGCTTCGAAACGGGAAAGTGGTCGGAAGTTTCGGAGATCATCGGTACTACTGGTACAAAGATAAATCTAACATCATCAGTGAATCGTATCATCTAGGTATCGATCTGGCCAGTATCCGCATGGACGATATTATCATCAGCAATCCAGGCATTGTTGTTTTTGCTAACTACAACGGTATCTACGGCAATATGCTCATGGTCTACCATGGACTGGGACTTTATACGGTTTACGGGCACTGCTCGACACTGCTCAAAAAACGCGGTGAACTGGTGCAGGCGGGAGAGGTCGGCGCTAAAACGGGAGCAACCGGTCTGGCGCTTGGAGATCATCTCCATTTCAGTACGCTGGTCCAGGGAATTTTCGTTCGTCCCGCCGAATGGATGGATAAAAAATGGATTCAGACCAATATTATCGATGTGATAGAAAATGCGAAAAAAATGATCGACAAATAGAGGAATACGGATGAAAGCAAAACAGAAAAAATTACGTATCTTTGAAATAGAAATCACCGATGATGACGCATTTTTCAATTACATGAACAAAAACGAAATACTGCTCAAAGATTTCTTTTTGCTAATCAACGGTCATGTCAGCGACGCGGTTCGCGACTATTTGGATGCGCACGGTTTTTGCTATAAACTCGCAAAAGAGTGTCACATTAAAATGCCGGCTAAACAAAAAGAGAACGAAAATCTTGCTATAATGGAAAAAACCGCACCTGAAAACGGTACGAAAAAGAGTAAAGAACCTGCATTGCGTATTGTCAGTGAGAAGGTCAAAACACTGGTGATCGAGCAACCGATCAGATCAGGCAGAGAGGTTGTGCATGAAGGAGATGTAACCATCTTCGGACGTGTCAACAGTGCATCGAAAGTGATTGCGGAAGGCAATGTTGAGATCTACGGCGTCGTCGACGGTCTGGTGCAATGCGACGGTGACTATATGATCATCAAAGAGCTTGGCAAAGGACACCTGATCTTCAACGGCGACATACTCGATCGCGATGCGTTTGCGGACAAAAAACCCAAACGTATCACGTACGGCAAAGAGGGTGCGATTATAAAGGATCTTTTTGAAACAGTTAACTATTAAAAAAGAGATAAAAGGGGTCGGCATCGGACTGCACAAAGGGGAACCGATCCGTTTCAGCATGCAGCCACTCGATTCCGGAAGCGGTATCGTTTTTTACCGGACCGACACCAACACCTATATCGAAGCGATCCCCGAAAACGTCGTCGATACACGTATGGCGACCGTCATCGGCAAAAACGGAAGTATCATTTCAACAATCGAACATTTGCTTTCGGCGATTTACGCGTTCGGTATCGATAACCTGCTGATCAAAATCGACGCATCGGAAGTTCCCGTAATGGACGGAAGCAGCACCAGTTTTTGCATGATGTTCAACGAAACGGGCTTGCAGGAACTCTCAGGAAATAAAAAAGTGATGCGCATCGTCAAAGAGGTGGAGGTTACCGAAGGTGAAAAATATGTACGCCTCTCCCCTTCCGATACACTGCATTACCATTTTCAAATCCATTTTAATCACCCGGCGATCGGCTTTCAGGAGTACGATTTCGCCTTCAGCAAACAGGCGTATATCGACAAAATTTCCAGAGCGCGTACATTTGGTTTTCTCAAAGATGTACAGATGCTCCGCTCACAAAATCTCGCGCTCGGTGCGTCACTTGAAAATGCCGTTGTTCTGGACAACAATAGAATCATCAACAACGAAGGTCTGCGCTACAACAATGAATTTGTCCGACATAAAATTCTCGACGCGATCGGCGACCTGAAACTATTACAACTTCCCTATATCGGTGCCTATAGCGCTTTTGCGGGAAGTCACCGTCTCAACCACCTTTTGACAAAAGCGGTACTCGAGGATCCCGAAAACTATGTGATCGAAGAGGTCGATGAAGCGTACGGTGAAAAACTGGCAAAGGTCTATGCGTAAGTGTCTGTCCAAAAACCGGTCGATATTCTCGTCATCTCCTTGATATCTCCACTGCTCGTAGGCGTCTACGAAGACAACCGCCTGATCGAAACCCACGAAGATTCGCGTAAAACAAGTGAAGCACTGCCTGAAGTGATGCAAAGACTTTTCAAACATTATCGACCGCAAAATCTCTTTTTCGCCAGAGGTCCCGGCAGCTTTATGGCGATTAAAGTTACATACCTTTATCTAAAAACCGTCAGTATTGCACTCGATGTGCCACTTTTGGCAACAGACGGCTTTGCTTTCAATGAAAACAGCCCCATCAAAGCGGTCGGTTCACTTTATTTTTGTAAAGAAAATGGTATGATTACGACGCAAAAAGTGGATGTGACTCAGCAAAGTATAAAACCTTTTGCCCTTCCAAAAATTCTGGATAAAAAAATTTTCACGGAAGAGACAGAACCACTCTATATTTTACCGGCAGTTTAAAGAGGAAGCAGATTTTGACGATAGACGTACCCGCAACCAGCGCAAATCTCGGACCGGGATTCGATACACTCGGGCTGGCGCTTGATTTAACCAACCATATCATTGTCAAAGAGTCCAATTTTGTATCGATCGCGATTAAGGGTGAAGGGGCAAATAAACCGAAACTGCGCACCAACAACCAATTCGTAAACATCTTCTACAACTTTTATATCAAACTTGTCGGCAGACGCGACAGTTTTCGTTTCGAATTTCACAACAATATCCCCTTTTCCAGAGGGCTGGGCAGTTCTTCGGCGGTAATCGTCGCGGCAATCGCCAGCGCATACAAAATGGCGGGCGTCGAACTTTCACGCGACGCAATCCTTAATAAAGCGCTCTTTTATGAACCGCATCCCGATAATATCGCACCTGCAGTACACGGTGGTTTTACCGCGTCACTGACGATCAAAAACGAAAAGGTACTGACACAGAAAAAAGAGATTCCGGATTATCTGAAAGCCGTTATGGTCATTCCCAACCGTCCGATGTCCACCAACCAGTCACGCTCAAAACTTCCGAAAAATTATTCGATGCAAAAGACGGTTTTCAACGTTTCACATGCGGCGGTGCTCACGGCGGCATTTTTCAACGAAGACTGGAAATCATTGCGGATCGCATCTGAAGATATGATGCACCAAAATACACGTATGAAACAGATGAAAGAGCTTTTCGAAGTCCAAAAAACCGCGCTGCTAAACGGTGCGCTCATGAGCACACTCTCCGGAAGCGGTTCATCTTTTTTTAACATGACATATGCCGATGACGCGGCATATCTGCAACGTAAACTTCGGGAGAAATTCCCGCAATTTCGGGTGGAGACTTATAATTTCAACAATATCGGCTATAAGTTCGGAAATTAATAGTTTCTTTAAGGTAAATTATTATAATGTACAAAATTATTTAACTATGAAAAATCCCATCAGGATGTGCATTTGCTGCAGAGAGAGACTACCCCGGAATGAGCTTACCAGATTGCAGTGTATCGATCATTCGCTGCGTTATTTCACAGGTGAAGGCAGAAGTTTTTACCTCTGTCGCGAATGTTCCACGTTAAAAGAGAAAAAACTTTTGAAAGCGCTATCGAGAGCGTGTAAAAAAGAGATTAAAATTACAGATTTGGAGAGTTTATTATATGGATAAAGTTCGTATCAGCGAAGTTGCGCAGGAACTTGGTATCGAAACGAAAGAGGTTTTGAGCAAAGCCAAGGAACTGGAACTGCCGGCAAAAGCCGCCAACAGCGCAATCAGTATCGCAGACGCCGAAATATTGGCCAACTACATTTTGACGGGAGAAGCGCCGCAAAAGAAAAAAAGTGCCGAAAAAGCCAAAAAACCAAAGAGCGAACCCGCCGCACAAGAGGAGAAGAAAGAACCGAAAGAAACTCCTGCAAAAGAAAAGACAAGTGTCGAAACGGCCGAAACGAAGGCGGAAGAGAAGAAAACCGCCGCAACAAAACCGAAAAAGCGTCAGATCCAAAAGGTAGCCAAACCGACCGCAGTTGAGAAAGAGACGGTTGCACCTGCAAAAGAAGAGGCGCCTGAACCGCAAACTCCGGAAGCAAAAGCTCTGTCTGCTGAAACGAAGACAACTCAAAAAGTCGAAAAAAAAGAGGCACCTCTCAAAGAGGAGAGCAAAGAGAGTATTGCGCCGGTGGCAAAGAGCCTGAAAAAAAGACGCGGAATCATGATCGTCAAGAAAAAACGTCCGCAAAAAGAGACAAGCGAACAGTCGACTCCGACCCAAACCGCAATGCCGGGTATCGTTGAAGGTGTAACGAAGAAAAAGAAAAAAGCGAAAAAGACACCTCCGACAAGCAAACAATCCACTTCTGAAAAGCTGGATATTTTTACACAAGGGGATATTGCCAATATTGAAATTCTGAGTGAAGACGATATGGTCGTACTTCATGATTTCAGCTTCGACCTCGAAGATAAAGAGGAAAAAGAGAAGGAACAACAACGCAGAAAGAAAAAATTCGAAGCGACCAATATTCGCACGACACGCAATACATCTTTCGTACAACAGCGTGGCATCAGCAGAAAATCGAAACGAAAAAAACGAAGAAAAAAAGAGGAAGAAGGTAACCGACAAGTGGATCATATTGAAATACCGGAAGATATCAGGGTGTACGAATTTGCGGAGAAAGTCGGACGCCCTGTCAGCGACGTCATCAAAGTACTTTTCTCACTGGGTATGATGGTTACCAAAAACGATTTCCTGGAAAAAGACGCCATTGAGATTTTGGCGGATGAATTCGACGTAGAGGTAACGACAATCAATCCGCTTGATGAATTTGACTACGAAAAAGAGTATGAGATCAATCCGGAAGCCGCAGAGCCGAGACCGCCGGTCATTACGATTATGGGACATGTCGACCATGGTAAGACATCGCTTCTGGATCGTATCCGCTCTACCAAAGTGACAGAGGGTGAAGCGGGAGGTATCACACAGCATATCGGTGCCTACACGGTCGAAAAAAACGGTCAACCGATCACCTTTATCGACACACCAGGACACGCCGCCTTTACCGAAATGCGTTCACGCGGTGCGCAGGTAACTGATATTGCGGTTATTGTTGTCGCGGCAGATGACGGAGTAAAACCGCAAACCAAAGAGGCAATCGAACACGCACGTGCGGCAAATGTTCCTTTCATCGTCGCGATTACGAAGATCGACAAACCTGACGCAAACCCCGACCTTGCCAAAGCTGGACTGGCAGAGCTTGGTGTCACGCCGGTCGACTGGGGTGGAGAGTATGAATTTGTCAATGTCTCTTCGATGACAGGTGAAGGTATCGATGAACTGCTTGAAGTGTTGCTGCTTCAGGCGGAACTGCTTGAACTCAAAGCGGACAAAACCGCACGCGCCAAAGCGTTTGTGATCGAAAGTTCACTCGAAAAGGGTCGCGGTCCCGTCGCAACAGTCATCGTGCGAAACGGAACACTTCATGTGGGCGATACCATCGTCTGCGGTATCGCACACGGTAAAGTCAGGGCACTGCTGAACGAAGACGGCAAAAATCTCAAAGAGGTGCTTCCGGGATACCCCGGTGTCGTCGTCGGTCTGAGTGAAGTTCCCAACGCGGGTGACACCCTGATGGCAGTTGAAAGTGATAAAGTCGCACGAGAATATGCACAAAAACGTGCCGAATATATTCGCCAGAAAGAGCTCTCCAAGTCGACAAAAGTCACGCTCGAAGAGTTGGGTGCAAAAATTGCGGAAGGACAGATCAAATCACTGCCGGTTATTCTCAAAGCAGATGTGGCAGGTAGTCTGGAAGCAATCAAAGGAAGCCTTGAAAAACTGCGTAATGAAGAGGTGAAGGTAGATATTATCAGTTCCGGTGTCGGTGGTATCACCGAAAGTGATCTGATACTTGCCGAAGCGAGTGAAAACGCGATCATTCTCGGTTTTAACGTACGCCCTACCGGTAGTATCAAAGAGAAAGCGAAAAAGTCCGGTATTACCGTCAAGACATACAATGTCATCTACGACCTGATCGACGACGTCAAGAGTCTGCTGGGCGGTCTGCTCTCTCCGGTCGTTCGAGAAGAACAACTTGGTCAGGCGGAAGTACGCGAAGTCTTCAAAGTTCCAAAAATCGGTCTTGTTGCCGGTGCAATCGTTACCGACGGTGTCATCAACCGCGGTGCGAAAGTACGTGTAATTCGCGACGGTGTGGTCATTTACGAAGGAGAGGTCTCCTCGCTCAAACGCTTCAAAGACGATGTGCGTGAAGTTGCCAAAGGATACGAATGCGGTATCGGTGTAGAAGGCTATAACGATGTACGCCCCGGAGACTATCTTGAGAGCTTCAAACTGGTCGAAGAGAAAGCGACACTGGAGTAAAACGTGGCAAAAAGTATTAAACTGCAGCGTGTCGAATCGGTACTCAGAGAGCTGGTTCCCGAAGCGATCAGCGGGCTTTCGGACGAGCGTATCAACAATATACCGGTCATACGTGTCGAGTGCAGCCGGGGGAAATATGACGCAAACGTCTACCTTGACCCCTCTTTCGTCGATCCTGAAGAGGAGGCGTATATCATATCGCAACTGCAAAAAGCAAGCGGCTATCTCGAAAACTACTGTAAGCAAGCCGAGGGGTGGTACCGCTGTCCGAAGTTTCACTTCAAATTTGACCACTCCCTACAGGAACAAAACAGAATGGATGCGCTCTTCGCACAGATAGAAAAAGAGTTGGGAAAATCGAATGGATAGAGCAACCCTCGAAAATCTTTTGAAAGATTGCGGCGTAACATTGTACGATACCGAACTGGTTACCGAAAACGACCATAAAATATACCGTGTCTATATCACTGCGGATACGCCGATTACCCTGGATAAATGTACCGAAGTAACCAATATTCTCTCACCGCTTTTTGATCTTGAACCGCCTGTGGAGGGGGAATATTTTCTGGAAGTAAGCTCCCCCGGCGTCGACCGTCCGTTACGCACACTGGACCACTTTCGCCACTCCGTGGGTGAACTGGTCAAACTTAAACTCTCCGACGGTACAAAACTCAAAGCAAAACTGCTCGGTGTCGAAAATGACATACTCAAACTTTACGATAAAAAAGAAAAAACGGAAAAATCGATCCCTTTTGGGGACGTCACCAAAGCAAAAACCTATTTCGAATGGTGATCGATCACGATTTTTATATGCGTCTTGCGCTTCATGAAGCGTGGAAATATCAGACACTGACCTATCCAAATCCACCTGTCGGCGCCGTAATTTTAGACAAACACGGCAAAATCGTCTCAATCGCCGCACATCATGAAGCGGGTAAGCCGCATGCGGAACTGCTGGCGGTCACAGAAGCCGTCCGGGTACAGGGAGACAAACAGATCGATCACTATACCACTCCACAGCAACAATACGATTATCTTTGCAATAGGTACACAAATGCTTTTCAAGGTGCAACCATCTACGTCACCCTTGAACCGTGCACTCATCATGGAAAGACACCTCCCTGTGCACACCTGCTCGATGCACTCGGTTTTTCAACCATCGTTATCGGAACACAAGATCCAAACCCCAAAGCCTCCGGTGGATGTACACTTTTAAAGCGCAAATCCAACGTCACAGTTGTTGAAGATGTTTTGAAAGAGCAGTGTGACGCTCTGCTTTATCCCTTTCACAACTGGCAAAACAATATCCCTTTTGTTTTTTTCAAACTCGCCAAGTTTCAAAACGGAACCATCAGCGGAAAAAATGTCAGCTCTTTGGAATCACGTAAACTGGTACACCGTATCCGCACAAAAATTGATCTGCTGGTCATCGGGGGTGATACGGTGCGTATCGATCGCCCGAGACTCGATGCACGCCTTGTACAAAGTAAACAAGTTCCGGATATTCTGATCTACACACGCAATCCTAACACCATCGATCGCAACATTCCGCTCTTTCATGTGTCGGGAAGAGAAGTTTTCATCGAAAACAGCTTCTCCCGCCTGAAAAATTACAAAAACATTATGATCGAAGGCGGTGCCGGCATGTTTGCAAAAACCCGGTCGCTTGTTGACTACTATTTATTCTTCACCGCACCACATTTCAGAGAAGGATATACAATCGACCTTAATGCTAATTTGAAAAGTTTACATTCTTACAACAATTCTTCTGATACAATAGCATGGTTCCAAAATATGCAAAAGGACAATCAGTGAGATACCTTCTCTTCATGGCATTACTCTCTTTTTTCAGCGGATGCAGTACGAAAACAAGCGAATATATCGAAGACATCTTCGCAGAAAACAAAGTAATCAAAGCAGAAGGACAGTTTAAGAGCACCGTAGGTAAAGATCCGAAGGCACCGATTCTCGTAACCGGCTCCAGTCAAAGTGCTTCACATGACCTCAATAAGGTACAAAGCTACCGCGGTAAAATCGTTTCGGTACGACTTGACAGAGATTTCAATCTCTATATGTACACTTTCATCGACCACGTTACGCACAAACCTGTCATTTTCTACTACAACAAAAATATTCAGAAGAAAGCATATAACGGCGACTATCGTATCTATGTCAAAGGAAATTATCTGATCAAATATGTCGAACTGAAAGAGAACCGGTTGCAATCAAAATATTCAGAGAAGAAATCAACCAAAAACAAAGACGGGTATCGAGCACCTTCCCATCGCAGATATAAAAAACGTAAACGCTCTTCGATCAAAATACCGGATGAAGAAAAAATAAATACATTATAATAAAACGAACGGTTAAATATTAACCGTTCGTTTACTTTCATACCCTATACTTTCAGAGTAAACAAATTCATTCAACACTCCTTTTGAATTGAAGTGTTTCATGATGCGGGTCTTGAAACATTTACACCGTAAGTCGGCGTTTGCGGAGGCGCCGGCTTACAAACCTCTTATATTATAAAATATTCAAAATTAAACTATTCTAAAATCTCTCATAACTATCCGAAGAATTATAAAAAATTCTTTTTTATTAACCTTCCTGCGTTATACTAATGCACTTACCAAATACGGGGGATTTTACTGTCATGAAAAAGATATACGATATATTAATATCCATGAAAACGATGTTGTTGCTGACATTTGTTTTCGCAGCGGCAAGTGCCGTCGCAACCTTCATCGAAAACGATTACGGTACCGAAACCGCCTGGGCGGTTGTTTATGGTACACGCTGGTTTGAAATAGTGATGCTTCTGCTGGCAATCAACTTACTCGGTAACATTTTTCGTTACAAAATGTACCGCAAAGAGAAATGGCCAGCCCTGCTCTTTCATAGCGGTTTTCTTGTCATTCTCATCGGTGCCGCAGTGACCAGATATATGGGCTACGAAGGTACGATGCACATCCGTGAAGGGATGACGCAAAACCTCATCACATCGAGTGAATCATACGTTCAGGTCAATGCACAAAAAGGCAATGCAACCGGCTATGCGGAAAAGATGGTACGGATGTCCAAAATCTCACCTAACAATTTTTCAGTACACGGAACACTTGACAACAAGCCGTTTACCGTTTCATTCAAAAAGTACCTCCCGAGTGCACATAAAATGATAGCCGAAGATCCAAACGGAGTTCCAATGATCAATATGACAGTTTTAGCAGGTCAAGGACGTCCACAAACCATCACACTCAAATCCAATGAAAAATATGAAACAGGATTGATCGATATTACACTCAATATGCCCCCCTCAACCGATGCACCCCAGTTTCGAATCTATACCAAAGATGGAAAATTTTACTTTACAAGTTCCGTCAAAGGAAATTGGTTTAAAATGGCGGATCGTTCTACCGGAACCTTTGAAGCAGGGAAAGAGTATCCTTTTGAACCCAAACGTATGTACAATTTGGATGCTGTGAAAATCGTTCCAAAACAGATTTTTCCCAAAGCCAAAGTCCAGGTTGTCGCCGGAGAGGAAAAGGCTGCAGGACGTAAGATGAAAACCGCACAGAAACAGGCGGTAATTGTCGATGTTGCTTACAACGGTGATCATAAAGAGGTTGCGTTAATGGGCTTTGGGCGTGGTTCACAGGGATTTGGCGAAGATGTCACCGTCGGCGGTGCAAAATTTCATCTGGTGTGGGGATCTAAAGTGATTCAACTTCCGTTTGCGATTAAACTCAAAGATTTTCAGCTCGAGCGTTATCCCGGATCGATGTCTCCGGCATCGTATGCCAGTGAAGTGGTACTGCTCGATAAAGAGCGAAACGTCTCTATGCCTTATCGTATCTTCATGAACCATGTACTCGATTATCGTCATTATCGTTTCTTCCAGGCTTCCTACGATCAGGATGAAGGCGGTACCGTGCTCTCCGTCAATAACGATCCCGGTAAAATCCCTACCTATCTGGGCTATCTTATGTTGGCAATCGGTCTGATTTTGAATCTGCTCAACCCCAAAAGCAGATTCAGAAAACTCGCCAGAGCGGTCACCAGAGATGTCGCGGTCAAGTTATCCGTCGCTATTGTACTTGGCAGTGCGTTCTGGAACACGTCACCGCTGCTTGCCGATGAACAAAAAGCGCTGGAAGTCGCAAAATCATATAACCTCAAACACGCGGAAAAATTCGGCGATCTGCTGCTTCAAACCGTAGACGGGCGAATCATTCCGATAGACGGTTTCGCTACCGATATATTGCATAAACTCCATAAAAGCGGCACGATAGAAGGACTCTCTCCTTCTCAGGTATTGCTGGGAATGATCACCGCTCCGGATGCCTGGCAAGAGATCAAGATGATCAAAATCAAACATGATAAAATTAAAAAGATTCTTGGTCTCAAACCGGGAGAAAAGTACGCGTCATTCAAAGATTTCTTCGATGAATCAAAGCCGCAGAGCTACAAACTCGCCAAATATATCGACGAAGCATCACGCAAGCGACCGATTCAGCGTAACGAATTCGACCGATCCGTCATCAAAACCGATGAAAAACTGAACATTATGTATATGATATTTACCGGTGATTTGCTAAAAATCGTTCCCAAAGTCGGTGATCCGAACAATACCTGGTACCCGGTCAAAGCGGCACTCACACAATTTGATCCCAAAGACGCGCAGATGATTCGCCTCCTTTTTGTCAACTATTTCGGTGCCGTCGACAACGCCAGAAAAAGCGGAGACTGGAGCAAAGCGGACGAAGCGCTGCAATTTATTCAAACCTATCAGAAAAAGGCTGGACATGCCGTCATTCCGCCCGAATCCAAACTCAAGGCGGAGAAGTTTTTCAAACGCTACGGTATTACCAATAAACTGATTCCGATCTACTTTCTTGCCGGTATTTTGCTGCTGGGTATTATGTTCTATAAAATCGTCAAACCGCAGGCAAAAGTACGCACCTTTGCAAAAATCGTCACCGGGGCTTTCTACCTCGCTTTCATTTTGCATACACTTGTACTGGCGGCACGCTGGTATATCGGCGGTCACGCCCCGTGGTCAAACGCCTACGAAGCAATGCTCTACGTCTCCTGGGCAATGGCACTTGCAGGTGTGGTTTTCGCACGTTTTTCCGTCATGGTTCCGGCTTTGACATCGATCATTGCAGGATCGACGCTCGCGGCAACCTTTTTCAACGAAATGAACCCACAGATCACCAACCTCGTACCTGTACTCAAATCGTACTGGCTCAATATTCACGTTTCGGTGATTACGGCAAGTTACGGTTTTATGGCACTCAGTGCGATGCTTGGATTCTTTACCCTGATTTTGTTTATCCTCAGAGGTAAAAATCCGCAAATCGACAAAAGCATCGTCGAAGCGACCCGTATCAACGAGATGACAGCGATCATCGGACTTTCGATGCTGACGGTCGGAAACTTCCTGGGCGGTGTCTGGGCAAACGAGAGCTGGGGACGCTACTGGAGCTGGGACCCCAAAGAGACATGGGCGTGGATTTCGATTCTGGTCTATACAATCGTGCTGCATGCCAGATTCGTCCCCGCCATCAAACGCCACTATACCTACAACCTCGCCTGGATGACAACTGTCGCGTTTGCTTCAATCGTTATGACATTCCTTGGGGTCAACTATTACCTTTCCGGAATGCACTCCTACGCCGCGGGCGATCCGGTACCGGTACCGAAATATCTCTATGTCATCATCGCAACCGTGCTGATTGTCATCGCCGCCGCATTCCCAAAACGCAAACTTAACCAAAGCAGTGATGCGGCAGGTATCTGAAACTTTTTGTGCCACGTATGAGGTCAAACGCTCGACGTTTACCTCATACCTAGTTCCCTGGTCTCTCTTCGAACAGACACGTAAACAACTTCATGAAGAACACCCCAAAGCCAACCACATCGTCTGGGCGTATCGACACCTCAATAAATATGACCAAATCGTCGAAAACAGCAGCGACGACGGTGAACCCAAAGGATGTGCCGGAAACCCTACTCTTGCACAATTAAGAGGCGCAAACCTCATCAACACGGCGCTTCTTACCGTGCGCTACTTTGGAGGCATCAAACTGGGTACGGGAGGAATGGTCAGGGCATACAGTCAGGCGGCAAAAGAGGTCATTACCGTTGCCATGCTGCATCCATATGTCAAAAAGAAAAATTTTCTGCTAACTACTCCCTACCATCTCGTCAACCGATACGAACACTTCCTGCAGACTTTACAAATCGATTTTTCCAGACGAGACTTTACAGAGAACGAGGTACGGTGGTATCTGGAAGTGAGTGAAGAAGAAGAAACTGTGCTCAACCGCTTTATACAATCACTTCTCTAAATCACATTTGTCACACTCTTCCGGGAAGATACGATAAAGCATCATCGGGATATCAAACTTCGTCAACTCTTTCGAACCACCCAGATAGTAAGGAAGAACCTCCAGAAAAAAGTAGACGATCCAAAGCATCGGATAGAAAACATAGACCGAGATCATGAAGCTTTTGAGATTGTAGAGGCGGCGAACCCATTTGATTGCAAACTGTGAACCACTCATACAAAGTACCGCTTCCAAAGCGACAATAAACCCGACGACAATATAGGTCAGGATAAACGCATACTGGATAAAGAGCGCCCAAAATGACATCAGGAAGCCCTCTCTTCCAGCATTTGGTGCATCTCTTCTTCAGTAAGTAGCCTGACACCGAGCGACTGGGCTTTTTCATATTTACTACCGGGGTCTTCACCGTAAATGACAAAATCAGTCTTTTTAGAGACGGTATTGGTCACTTTTGCCCCCATCGTTTCCAGTATCGCTTTAATTTCACTGCGCGGTCTGGACATACTGCCGGTCAAAACGACCGTTTTTCCCGTAAACGCAGACTCTTTGATCTCCCGTTTCTCCGGTGCAACGGGTTGTATGATCGAAAGCAGTTTTTCGACAAGCGTGCGATTGACCCGTACAAACTCCAGAAACGACTCCGCCATCTCTTCACCGAATCCTTCAATCGCAAGCAACGCCTCTTTGTCGACGTCCAGAAAATCGAGACCGAATGTTTCACAAATCTTCTTGCTCGCTACTTCGCCAATATGCTCGATCCCCAGTGCATTGACAAAACGCCAGCACGGCACCCCTTTGACACCGGCGATCGCGTCGAGAAGATTTTGCGCCTTTTTCTCTTTGAAACCCTCCAGTTGCAAAAGCGCTTCTTTTTGCAAAGCGAAGAGATCGAGCACGCTTTTGATTAAACCCGCTTCATAAAGCTGTTCGACAATTTTCTTTCCTAACCCCTCAATATTCAAACACTGTTTGGATGCAAAATAGATAATCGAATTGACCACCCTCGCCGGACAGTCGAGGTTTTGACATTTGATCAGCGCCCCCTCGTCCAGCAACTCTTTGCCGCAGACCGGACAGTGTGTCGGACGTTCGATTTTTTTCTCTTTTCCCGTGCGAAACTGGGTCAATACTTTGGTAATTTTGGGAATCACATCACCGCTTCGGATGATAATGACCGTATCACCGATACGCACATCCATACGTTCGATCTCATCAAAATTGTGCAGTGTCGCACGTTCTACGGTAACACCCTCTATCTCTACAGGTTCCAGTACCGCAACGGGCGTAATAACACCGGTACGCCCTACCTGCATAACGATATCTTTGATTTTCGTCATCTTCTCAACGGCGGGAAATTTATAGGCGCACATCCAGCGCGGATATTTGACCGTATAACCCAGCACCTCCTGCAAAGCGATTTCATCAACCTTTACAACCATGCCGTCCATCATGACGGGGTAACTGTCACGCATTTTGACGGTTTTTTCATACTCCTTCTCGATGCAGTCGACATCTTTGCATTTATCATGAAACGGCGGTTCGATAAATCCCAGTTTATAAATAAATTGCATCGTTTCACTCAGCAGGGAAAATGACAAACTATTTTCACCCACACCCCAGGGATAGAAAAAGAGCCTGCGTTTTGCCGTAATTTTCGGATCCAACTGTCGCAGACTTCCTGCCGCTGCATTGCGCGGGTTGGCAAAAGGCATCTCCCCCGCGTCAAGCCGCTCTTTATTGATCTGGTCGAAATCATCTTTGCGAATTACCACTTCTCCGCGAATTTCGATCAACGCATCATAGTCGATACGAAGCGGTATGGAGTGGATCGTTTTGGCATTGGCGGTGACATCTTCCCCAACGACACCGTCGCCGCGTGTAATCGCCTGTTTGAGCAGACCGTTTTCGTAGATGAGATTTAAACTCGCGCCGTCAAATTTCGGTTCACAGTAGTAGGTCGGTTTTTTATCGACATTTTTCTCTACACGCGCTATCCAGTCGAGCAACTCCTTGTGATCGAAAATATCCTCCATACTCCACATACGCTTGATATGTTTTGCCTTTTTGAACCCCTCCAGCAACTCCCCGCCGACACGTTGCGTGGGGGAATCGGGCAAAACCAGTTCCGGATGCTCCTCTTCAAACTTCAGCACTTCATGATAAAGTTTGTCGTAAACTTCGTCAGGCACAAGAGGATTGTCCTCAACATAATACGCATGGGCATATTTTTTTAATAAAGCGACTTTTTCTTTATATTCCTGCGGTGTCATATGCTTCCTTTGGTAAATGAATCATACTATTATTTTGCCAAAAAATCTCTATTTTCCTTGATAAATCGCACCGTTTGACGATCTATATGACACAACGCCATACAAGAGGTTTTCTATGTTCACAGCGATCAAAAAACAGTTACGCGATTATCAATCCTGGCTCGATATTGCCGCCGAGATCGACCTAACGCCTTATCACATCATCAATCGATACGATTTTATCACATTTACATTTGTCTTTTTCACAATGCTTCTGGGATATTTTCTGCTCGTACCTTTTCATCCCAATCTGACACTCTTTGCGCTGATTTTACATATACTACTCGGCATCAATATTCTCAAGGCACGTGCGATCATCGCCAACGCCCTGGACGATCTAAATGCGGACAGACCTATCAACGATAAAATCGCGCAATTTCTGAACCGTCAATATTCGCTCTTTCTCGTCTCACAGGGGAAAAATCCGCTGACACAGGAACAGATCGAGCAACTGGAAGTCCATAAAGCACGTTTTACAGGCGGTATCATTACCCGAAGCGGCAGAGGAGACGCGATCAAACGGTTTCGCAAAGCATTTTTAAAACGTGAAAAGATGTTTTTTAATCTTCTCTTTACGACATTAGTGGTGATTGAACTGTTTATTGTGTTTTAGGAAAAAAGAAGAGACGCTGAAACGAGGGGACCCCCCTCGTTTCAAAACAGGTTCGTTAAAGCCTGATTAGAAGTTTTTGGCAAGAATCACTCTAAAGTGGTTAGAGTCATCTTTCAATGCTGCATCGGCAACTTTATATTTACCGTCAACACTTCTGTTCATATAGATAAATTTTGCATTGATACCGGCAACTTTAGTCGCATAGATAACATCCAGTTCGTCGACGTTTTGCAAAGGTGCTTTTGTTGTGTCGTTTTCACAAGAGTTATATTTCGCAATAAATTTGCCGATACCGTCTACTTTTGTAGAAACTTTGACAGACCATGCGTCTGAACCGGGAACCGCTACCGCAGTACCGTCAGTATAAATAGTTGCTGTATAGAGTTTTGTTTTTTTACCGCCAACATATCCGGCAGGAACGTGTGCAGTACCCAGAGTCGCTGTATTTGCAAGTGCAACTCTTGCTGTACCGTCATCGTCATCAACACTGGTGTATGCCGCTTCTACATTGAACATACCGAATTTGGTACCGATTTTCACACCGAAACCGTTTGTATCACCTGCGCCGTCAAGAGCTCCTTTTGGCATAACAGAACCGTATTGTGCACCGATATCGAATGCCAGATCATCTGACATTTTATATGTATAGTCTGCATCCGCCCACAGTGCATCCGCAGTTTTTACCACATTGTAATACCAGACATTGATCGGTAAACTTTCAATGAACTTTGTCAATGCACCAACTGCATAGGCACCGCTGTTGACATAAGAGCTAAACTTGTCTGCATCGGAAACTTGTACAAATTTACCGTTTCCTCTACCGACATATGCACCGACCAGTGTAACATTTTTAATATCCTGGTTAACCGCTACGATTGCATCGAAGCTGTTTGGTGCGAGGTTCCATCTCTCAGTAAACGCAAGTGGCGTATTGAGGAATTGTCTACCGATTTTAAATGTCGTGTTTGAGAGAATTGTATTACAAGGACTGTATGTGACATATGCCTGTGATGCCCAATCATGTGTATCAAGAGGGCTGTCATCTGTTCCTTGTCCCATTCTGACACCACCGACAAGATTGTTTTCCAGTCCAAGTGTGTCAGCAATCATATATTCAAATCCGTAACCCCAGCAACTGTCAAGTTTACCGGTAACACCTGCTGTCAACAGTGCTTGTCCACTTGCGGATTTTTTATCAAACATATCATTACCGTTTAGATCGGTTGCCTCATAGTACAATTTCGCCTGTGCATACGGTTTTGCCGTAACACTGCTCAAATCCATTGCGGATGCACCGCTCGCAAAACCTACTACAGCCAATGCAGCCAAACTCAGTCTGATGGTCTTCATTCCAACTCCTTTTAGTTTTTTAAATGAACTACACTTGAAATTATAACGCACTTATCTTAAGATTTTTTAAATTTTATTTACTATTCGTTTACTT
>WGAE01000258.1 GCA_015489185.1 Campylobacterales bacterium | reverse complement strand
GTGTGAAGTAGAATTTTTCATAAAATCCGGGATCGTCGGGAATATGCATTTTTCGATACCGCCCCGCCACCGTACCATCTTTTTCGAATACAACCGCCGTATTATGATAGAGTCCGGGAGCACGCTTTTCAAAAAGTGATGTCACCAGCACCACCCCCGCCTTTTTGGCAATCTCCCCCCAGAAGGCGACATCGTCATCAAAATCTTTCGCAAGTGCAAAGTTCTCAGGATCTTCGGTAATGCAAAAATAACGGCTCTGATGCAACTCCTGCAAAACCACCAGTTGCGCCCCCTGCAATGCCGCCTCTTCGATCGCGTTGATCGTTTCGACCACTGTTTTGGCTTTCTCTCCCATAAACGCCTGCTGTACAATTCCAACTTTCATATCAGTGTCTCCCGTAATGCTTGATGCACTTTGAGTGCCTGCAGATGTTCAGCGACGTCATGACAACGCACGATCGTTGCTCCCTCCTCCACCGCTTTGAGATGCAGTGCCAGCGTGCCCGGCAAACGCGCTTCAACAGGTGTCGGGACAATTTTGTCTATCATACTTTTACGACTTGCTCCGATCAGCAGCGGTTTGCCGAAATGTAAAAAGTGGCGCAGATGTTTGATCAGCATCAGATTATCTTCCAGTCGTTTACCGAATCCGATTCCCGGATCGAGCACAATATCGTCGATGCCGAACTTCGCCGCTTTTTCGAGTCGCGCGTCAAAAAAGGCGTCGATATCGGCGATGACCTGATCGTAGACCGGATTCTCCTGCATCGTTTCGGGACGCTTTTGCATATGCATCACCACTGCCTGTGCTCCGTGTTCGGCAACCAGACGACATACCGCATCGTTTTCCAGTCCCGTAATATCGTTGACAATCCTGAAACCGTGCTCCAGCGCATAAGCAATCGGTCGTGGCGCATAACTGTCTATACTAAAACGCACCCGTTCTGTCAGCTTCTCTGCCGCAATCAGATCGATCACCGGTTTGACACGGGCAAGCTCCTCCGCATCACTCACCGGTTTACTTCCGGGACGTGAAGAGACCCCGCCGATATCGATAATATCCGCCCCCTCTTCGATCATACGCATAATCGTCTCCAGCGCCGCTTTACCGGTGAAACGGCTCCCCGCGTAAAAACTGTCGTCGTTAGCGTTGACCACCCCCATAATCTCCACGCGCTGCGGTTTTAACGGACGGTGTTCATGAAGTATCCGGGCCACCTCTTTGAGCCCAAAGGGCTGAACACGCTCCTTTCGTGCCAAAATCTTCCGCTGCTTTTCGTTGACGATCAATACCGCATCGACATACTCCGAATCACACAGAATCGTATTTTTTTCGACCGCCAGCTCCGCCCCGATCGAGAGTGCGTCCTGTTTGAGAATATTTGCCGCGGGGGTGCGCAGATTTTGGATATAAAAAAAGTGCAGTGCCATCTTGTCGCGCATAATCTTCGCACCCTCCGGCGTCGATTCCACTTTTTTGAGCAGCGCATCCGCGTCGGTTTGAGGATCGAGTCGAATAATCTTCATGAACGCCCCGCTTTCGCTTCGTAGATCTCCAGCATCAAATGCAACAGCAACGCATCCGCTCGTGCGTTTAAATCTGCCAGTTCAAGGGCGTTTTCAAAATAGTCCAGCTGTTTTTCCCGAAGTCGTATTCGATGCACCAGCAGCGTCTCTTCGAGCAGTTTTTCGATCAGCGCCTTGAGTGTTTCGCGTTTGGCGTTACGGTGGGTTTTAACAAAAGTAAAGATTGCCTCCAGATCGAGTCTGCCGATATCGATTCCAAGATCGACCGCAGGTTTTTCTACCGGCAGCACCTCCATCTGCAAACGGGAACGAATCGTAGGCAACAATCCGTTTTTAGAACGGCTGATCACGACAAACATAATATTTCGCGGCGGCTCTTCCAGAAGTTTGAGCAACGCGTTTTGCGCGTAGATATTATAGGCGGAAGCGGCAAGCACAATCGCTTTTGTCACCTCTTCGGCAATATACGCTTCACGCGTCACCGCAGCAGTGTCGTCGACTTTGAATTCATCGGTAAAAAAAGTTTTGACAATCGGTGCGTCAAGCTGTTCAGGCACCCTCTCTTTCGCATAATCCAGATCGGGACAGATGACAATTTTTGAGCGGTTCATAGCACACTCTGGATATCGACTTCTCCAAAAAGTATGGCGTCTATACTTTTATCGAAAAGCATCAACAACTGGATCAGTTTGATATCGAGCTCCTCATCGTCAGAGCGAAAAGTGAATGAGTTTTGCATCATCTCGTCAAAGAGCCACAAGAGAGAGTTGCTTTTACTTTTGGCGATCTGTGAGCGCAGATCATTCCCTTTACCGATATAGAAGAAAAAGTAGTCGTTGGGAAACGCCAACGACAACATATCGTCAAGCAGTTCGAGCTGTTCATTGTCGTTAACTTTATCGATATACGGGAAAATCGTCCCCAGCGACATGATCGGCAAAAGCGGACGGTCGGTATTGATTTTGTTGAGTCTGGAGAGGGTATAGCGGGCAAACCACTCCCGCTCCCTGTCGGTAATCAAAAGCATCGTCTGCGTATTGATCAGACGCTCGATCGCCGCGGCGGCAATCGGCACCCAGTCAAAACGCCGCTCCTCCATCCAGTTCATCGACGCCCCTTTTGCGCGGATCTGCTCCAGCGTCCAGACGGAAAAGTCTTTGGGATTATGATCGATTGTCGAGTCCATAGGCTTCATGAAGGATACGTACGGCAAGCTCTCCGTACTTTTCGGCGACGATCATCGAGATCTTGATTTCACTCGTGCTGATCATCTCGATATTGATATTCTCTTTTGCCAGCGCACTGAATGCGATCCCCGCCACACCGCTATGTGACTTCATCCCTACACCGACAATCGACACTTTGGCGATATTGGAATCGAACTCGATATTTTCGGAAGCTTCGAGTTTTTCCATCACATTTTTTGCATGTTCAAGCTCATTTTCCGGCACCGTAAAACCGATATTTGCCGTACCGTCCTGACCGACATTCTGAATGATCATATCGACATTGATATTTTCATCGGCAAGTGTCGAAAAGATTTTCGCGGCAATACCCGGTTCATCCTTGATATTTCTGAGTGTAATACGTGCCTGATTCTTATCCAGCGCCACACCGCTGACAATCGGTTGTTCCATGATATTCTCTTCCTTTGTGATCAATGTACCTTCGTTATCGTTGAAACTGCTTCGGGTAACGAGATTGACGTTGAGTTTTTTGGCAAGTTCGACGGAGCGGTTCTGTAACACTTTCGCTCCCATTGAGGCGAACTCAAGCATCTCGTCGTAAGAGATTTTATCGATTTTCTGCGCCCGACGTTCAATGCGCGGATCGGTCGTATAGACCCCGTCGACATCGGTATAGATCTCACACAGATCCGCACCCATCGCACCCGCAATCGCCACGGCGCTCAAATCGCTTCCGCCGCGTCCCAGCGTCGACACTTCACCCTCTCTCGTAATTCCCTGAAAACCGGCAACTACGACAATTTTACCCTCTTTGAGATGGTTTTGCATCGTCGTCGTATCGATCTCATCGATCCGCGCTTTGGTATGGACATCGTCGGTATAAATACCCGCCTGTCTGCCCGTGAGTGCGATCGCATCGTATCCCATCTCCTTGAGTGCGATCGCCAGCAACGCACTGGTCACACGCTCTCCCGCACTCAGTAACAGGTCCATCTCCCGCGGAGAAGGATTTTTACTGAAGTGATGGGCATATTCGATCAGCTTATTCGTCTCACCGCTCATCGCGGAGACGACAACAATAACATCGTTTCCCGCATCTTTTGTACGCGCGACCCTTTTTGCCACATTTTCGATTCTCTCCAGGTCCCCGACACTGGTACCGCCGTATTTTTGGACTATCAGCATACTGTTGCAACCCTCATGTTATGAAATATACCCCTCTTTTTTAAAATATTCAATCACCTTTTTGTAAATCGGCTTTTTCATATGCGACACATAATCGAATAATTCACCGGCTTTGACAAATTTATAGTCTTTAAATTCCGGAATTTTCGTATTGAGTTCGATCTTCGCGTCGGGTTTAAGTTTGACCAGGAAATATTTCTGTGTCTGACCGTCAAAAGGGTAACGTTTCGCGGCTGCCCGTGGAGGAAAGTCGTACGTCATCCAATCGGGATGTTCACTCAAAATCTCGACATCGTTGGTACCGATCTCTTCGAGGAGTTCCCGCATCAAAGCCTGTCTGGGATTCTCCCCTTCATCGATACCGCCCTGGGGAAATTGCCAGACATCGTCACGAAAATCGTTTCGATTGGCAATAAAAATTTCACACTCCATCGGATAACGGGAAGAGAGGATGACAGCTGCGACATTAGGTCTGTATTTTTTATTCTTCTTTACAGCTGACATCACCGGTCCCCCTTTCAAATTTTTTATGATATACTATCTAAAAAAAATTTCAAAAAAGGTTAAAGCTGCTTTTATACCTGCACATTCCCTTTTGCGACAGCAAGTGTCACTACTGTGCCTTCAACTCCTATGTCGACAAACACAGCCTCAAAAAAACCTATATGCAGGCCATTTTGAAACAGCTCGATTTTGAACTCGAAGAGTTTGAAGTGCGCAAAGGAGCGATCGAAACCCTCTTTATCGGCGGCGGTACTCCGTCGACAGTTTCACCCGAGCTCTATGCACCCTTTTTCGAAAAGATCGCCCCTTTTCTCGCCCAAGATGCCGAGATCACCTCCGAGGCAAACCCCAACTCCGCCGATCGCAAATGGCTGGAGGGGATGCATACACTGGGAGTCAACCGCATCAGTTTCGGCGTGCAGAGTTTCGATCCCGAAAAACTGCGATTCCTGGGACGAAACCACACACAAAAACAGGCAGTGGAAGCACCGCACCTCGCACAGGAAGCAAGATTTGAAAATATCTCGATCGATCTGATCTACGGCACCGCCGTAGATACCGAAAGCCTTCTTTTTAGAGATCTGGAGACCGCCTTCTCTTTGCCGATCAACCACCTCAGCGCCTACAGCCTCACGATCGAAGAGGGGACACCGTTTCAAAATAGTCCGGAAGTAAGCAACGATAACGAAAATCTCGCCCGACGCTTCACCGAACGTATCCGTCAGACATTTCCCCAATATGAAATTTCCAACTTCGGTAACTACCGCAGCAGACACAACCTGGGATATTGGCAATATAAAGACTATATCGGCATCGGAAGCGGTGCGGTGGGCTTTACGAAGAACAGACGCTTCTACCCCCTCCCCTCGATCGAAGCCTATATCGCCGATCCCCTGCAAAGAGAGACCGAAACACTCGACTGTGATGCGATTAAAAGCGAAAAAGTACTACTGGGACTACGCTCGATCGTCGGCATCGATGTTGCATTGCTCAATGAAGAGGAGTACCAAAGAGCGGAAATCTTACTGCATGAAGGCAAACTGATCCGCCGTAACAACAAACTCTATAATCCGGATTACTTTCTAAGTGATGAAATCGCTCTCTTTTTACTGGACTGATTTTCTAATGAAAATATCGTTATAATCTGATATTATCTAAGTATTA
Source organism: Campylobacterales bacterium (assembly GCA_015489185.1). Classification (GTDB taxonomy): domain Bacteria; phylum Campylobacterota; class Campylobacteria; order Campylobacterales; family QNZT01; genus QNZT01. The sequence continues at coordinate 2,069 of WGAE01000258.1, read as the reverse complement.
TAAGACCCTCTGCACAAAGGAAGCACATTGGACTACCTCGAGATACAAGGCGGCAACAGACTGCACGGTACCGTGACAATCGACGGAGCCAAAAACGCTGCTCTGCCATTGATCGCAGCGACCATCCTTGCCCAAACTCCCGTCACCATCGACAACCTGCCCCGCGTCAACGATATCTTCACGATGCTCAGACTCCTTGAAAATCTGGGCTCGACTTACACCTTTGAAGGCAACAGCGCCACGATCGACGCGACGACCATCGACAACACCACCGCCATCTACGACATCGTCCGAAAGATGCGCGCTTCGATCCTGACACTGGGGCCGTTGCTGGCACGGTTTGGGATCTGTAAAGTCTCACTTCCGGGCGGCTGTGCGATCGGGCAGCGTCCCATTGACCTGCACCTCAAAGCGCTGGAGATGATGGGCGCCGAGATCGAAATCAAAGAGGGGTATGTAATCGCCACGGCACCCGACGGACTCAAAGGGGCGACAATCGTCTTTGACAAAATCACCGTCACCGGCACCGAAAATATCGTCATGGCAGCCGCACTTGCGGAGGGAAAAACGCATATCATCAATGCCGCCAAAGAACCTGAAGTGGTGCAGTTGTGTGAAATCATACGCGACGCGGGCATTAAGATCGAAGGGATCGGCAGCGACGAACTGGTGATCCACGGCAGCGGAGGAGAACTGATCGACATCCGCCATATCACCGTCATCCCGGATCGTATCGAAGCGGGGACCTACCTCTGCGCGGGCGCAATCACCAACTCATCGATTACCCTTGAAAAGGTCAACCATGCCCATCTGGTCTCGATCATCCTCAAACTGCAGGAGATGGGGTACGATTTCGAGATCGAGAAGGAGCGCATCACGATCAAACCTGCTTCACGCATCAAGCCGGTACGAATCTCCACCAGCGAATACCCCGGTTTCCCGACCGACATGCAGGCGCAGTTCATGGCACTCGCACTCATCGCCGAGGGGACCAGCACCATCGAAGAGCGGCTCTTTGAAAACCGTTTCATGCATGTGAGCGAACTCAACCGTATGGGCGCAAAAATCACTCTCAACAACCACATCGCCACCGTCGAAGGAAATGCCGAACTTTACGGTGCGGATGTTATGGCGACTGACCTGCGCGCCAGCTCCGCCCTTGTTCTTGCCGGACTCATCGCCAAAGGCACCACCCGCGTCCACCGCATATATCACCTCGACCGCGGCTATGTCAAACTCGAAAAAAAGCTGCAGAAACTGGGGGCGAAAATAGAGAGGCTGAAAGAGTAGCCTCCTTGCAGTTAATAGTTTACATAAATATCACTGATATCCTTCGAGACAGGCCCTTTGGTAAAAGAGCGTTTATCGGGTGCAACGACCAACGCATACCCTTCGCTTTGCCATAAGTTATACAATCTGATCTCTTTGTGCGTGTAGTAGTCATAAATCCCAACAAGTATGTCATACCCTTTATAATTGGATCGCACATAAATCATTTTATGTTCCGGCAAAAACTGAATCCCTTCAATATAACCGTTATTTAAATCGAGCACTTTGTTGACCAGTTTGGGTTCGGGTCTGGAAATATCATACTGCAATAAGGAGCATTCATATGTAGATTCAGGAGAAAAGACCTGTACAAATAACGTTCGATTATCCTCCACATCATATGCATCAATATATCTATCGGCATATTCTCTTTTTAATAGCGCTATGGATCGGGTTACATTCACTTCATAATTATCATGGATTTTCTGAACAGACTCCAATGAATTCTGAGGACCGCACCCCACACTCATAAGAGCCATAAAAATAAATAAAACATTTAACATAGACGTTACCCTTCTCAATAATCTGCCACACACCGTACATACGCTGTTTTTACGGGTTCCAGCGGGAAATCTATGGTTATGCTTTTTCCTTCAAAAGATGTATCTAAATAGTACGTCGCATACGGATTTTGTGCACCGGGTACTCTGACCAGATAACTGCTATACTCCGGCTTGTTTTGAAAATAGGAACGTACATCTTTATCATGATAGTAATAGACCTGTCTCTTATACACATCT
>WGAE01000257.1 GCA_015489185.1 Campylobacterales bacterium | reverse complement strand
CTTTCATATGTGACCTTCTCCACACGATCCGCCAGGCGTCTGATAAATTTATACGCCCCTTCGACGGCGGAGTCGTTCCACTCCAGCTCTTTTTGCGGCGGCGCGGCAAAGAGGATAAAAAGACGTGCGGTATCGGCGCCGTATTTGGCGATGATCGCATCCGGATCGACCGTGTTGCCTTTGGATTTACTCATCTTCGCGCCGTCTTTGAGCACCATCCCCTGTGTCAGCAGATTGGTAAAGGGTTCATCGACCTGGATGTAGCCCAGATCGCGCAGTACTTTCGTAAAAAAGCGGGCGTAGAGCAGGTGTAAAATCGCATGTTCGATTCCGCCGACATACTGATCGACTGCCATCCAGTAGTCGACATCTTCGCGTCGAAACGGCACATCTTCGGGATTGGGCGAACAGTAGCGCAGAAAATACCATGAACTCTGTACGAAAGTATCCATCGTATCGGTCTCTCTGGTCGCCTCTTTACCGCAGCGCGGACAGGTACACTTTTTCCAGGTCGGATGCTTTTCCAGAGGATTCCCCTCACCCGTGATCTCCACGTCGTCCGGAAGGGTGACCGGAAGATTTTCGATCTTTTCGGGTACCAGGCCGCAGCTTTCACAGTGGATAAAAGGGATCGGCGCACCCCAGTAGCGCTGACGGCTGATTCCCCAGTCGCGCAGTTTGTAGTTGATCTGGCGCCGTCCAAGCCCCTCCGCTTCAAAATGGGTTATGATTGCCCCTTTCGCCTCAGCGCTTTGCATACCGGTAAACGGACCGCTTTCAATCAGCACCCCTTCAAGTGTAAAGGCTTCTTCTTCCAGATTGCTCTCGGGAGCGTGCACCACCTCTTTGACCGGAAGATCGTACTTTTTGGCAAACTCATAGTCGCGCTGGTCATGTGCCGGCACCGCCATCACCGCGCCGCCGCCGTATGACGCGAGTACGAAGTTCGCCGTCCAGACCGGAATCTCCGCACCTGTCAGCGGATGGATCACGCTGATCTCCAGATCGACCCCCTCTTTTTCCGCCATCGCGCGGTCACGTTCGGGCATCTTCTGCATCTTTTCAATCTGCGCGATCTTTTCGTCAGAGAGGAGCCGATTCCCGACAATATGTTTGACGATCGGATGCTCCGGCGCAAGCGCGGTATAGCTGACACCGTAGATGGTATCGGGTCGGGTTGTAAAGACTTCAAACCCTTCAAACGCATGATCAAGTTTGATTTGCGTCGCTTCGCTCAGTCTGAGCGTAAACGCCAGCCCCTCGCTGCGCCCGATCCAGTTCTCCTGCATCGTGAGTACCTGCTTGGGCCATCCTTTTTCCAATTTTTTCAGATCGTCCAGCAACTCCTGGGCATAGGCGGTAATGCGTATGTAATACCCCGGCATCTCTTTTTGGACAATCTCATTATCACAGCGCCAGCAGCACCCCTCGATCACCTGTTCGTTTGCCAGAACCGTATGACACGTTTCACACCAGTTGACCTGCTGTCTCTTTTCATATAAAAGCCCCTCTTCGAACATCCGGATAATAAACTCCTGTTCGAATTTGGTATAGAGCGGATCGGAGGTGGCGAACTCCCGTTTTTTGGAGAAGGAGAGCCCCAGCGAATCGAACTCTTTGCGCATATAGTCGATATTTTCATAGGTCCATTTACGCGGATGGAGTCCGTGTTTGATCGCCGCATTCTCCGCCGGCATTCCGAAACTGTCCCACCCCATCGGATGGAGTACGTTGTATCCCAGTTTACGGTAGTGTCTTGCGATGGCGTCGGAGATGGTATAGTTACGTACGTGTCCCATATGCATACGTCCGCTAGGATAAGGAAACATACTCAAAATATACTGTTTAGAAAGCGTCTTCTCTTCACTCGGTTCAAACGCTTCATGTTCCTGCCAGAAACGTTGCCATTTCGATTCGATTTCGGAGGGTTTGTATTCCATAGACCCGATACTCCTGTTTCAGATATTGTTGCGATACGCCGGGACGACTAAAATTCGTCCTGGGTTTTGGAGGCTTCGACCAGCACAAGTGCCATCGAAAAGAGGTTGGCGAGCACGGCACCGATCGCCATCGCGATCGCCGCTTTGACATCATGCGCCAGTGTTTCGTACAAAAAGGCGGGAATCAGATGCAGATCCGCCACGAGGGAGGATGCGAAAAGTTCCGCGGAGAGAATATTTTTGACACCGATCTTCAGCAGTGTTGACACCAGATTGATACTGGTCGCGATAAAGAGTGCGATCGTATTGTGGTCGTAAAGATAGCCCGCCGTCGTGGTCAGGCTCATCAACGCAAAAAAGATAAATACGACTTTCCCCCAGTCCATCGTTAGACGACGCCTCCTTCAAACTCTTTACGCATACGCTCTTTCTCTTTGCGGATACGCTCTTTCTCCGCCAGACGTTTTTTGTAATCCTCGACGCTGAATCCCAGCCATTTCAAAAGCGGGGAAGCGATGAAGATCGAGCTGTAGGTACCCACGACCACACCCACAAGCATCGTGAAGCTGAATCCGTGGATAATCTCACCGCCGAACAAAAAAAGTGTCAGCACCACGAAAAAGGTGGTCAGTGAAGTCAGTGTCGTACGGGAGAGCGTTTTGGTGATCGATTCGTTGATAATGATAAAAAGATCATGAATCTTGCTCTGCTGAATCCCTTCGCGAATCCGGTCGAAAACAATAATCGTATCATTGAGCGAATACCCCAGAATCGTCAAAATCGCCGCAAGAATATCGAGATTGACATCGATATTGAAGAGCGAAATCGCACCCAGCGCGATCGAAACGTCATGCACCAGCGCCAGAATCGACGCCAGCGCAAAACGCCACTCGAAGCGAAACGAGACATAGATCAAAATCACCAGAATCGACAGCACCATCGCCATCAACCCTTTCTCGCGCAGTTCGCTTCCCACTTTCGGACCGACCATATCGACCCGGCGCACTTCAAATGTACCGCTCTCTTTGAGCAGCGTGCGTACCTTGTCCCCGATATCGGTACTCACCGACGAAGAAGAGGTCGGGATCTTGATGATCACCTCTTCGGGAGCACCGAACTCCGTCACCGATGCGGAGGCAAACATCGGGTCTGCTTTGAGCAGTGTGCGAATCTTTTTGACGGGTGCGGGTCGGTCATATTTGACCTGTACGATCGTACCACCCGCAAAATCGATCCCGTAATTGAGTCCTTTGGTAAACAGGAGCGCATAGGAGGCAAAAATCAGCAAAAGCGAAAATCCCATAAAGATTTTGCTTTTGGACATAAAGTCGTAGACTTTGTTAGTTTTGAAAAATTCCATCCTATTTTACCCCCTTTTCGATACCAAACCACGCTTTCAGATTTTTACTCTGCTGAATACGCGGCATCAGATATTGATACACCCCGTGTGTCCCGAGGATTGCGGTCAACATCGACGCGAGAATACCGATTGCCATCGTCACGGCAAATCCTTTGATCGGACCGGTACCGTAGGCGTAGAGTACCACCGCGGCGATCAGCGTCGTGATGTTGGCATCAAGAATCGCACTCATCGCGTTGTCATACCCTTTTTCGATCGCGGAGCGGACATTGACCCCCTCACGCAACAGTTCACGAATCCGTTCGTTGATGATGACGTTGGCATCAACCGCCATACCGACCGTCAAGACGATACCCGCCATACCGGGCAGTGTTAGCGTCGCTCCAAACAGTGCCATCACGGCGATGATCAAAAAGAGGTTCGCCACCAGTGCGATATCGGAAATCAATCCCGAATAGCCGTAGTAGACGATCATGAAGAGAAAGACCAGCACAAAACCGCTGATCAGTGCAATCAAACTCGCTTTGATACTGTCCGCACCCAATGAAGGTCCCACACTCCGTTTTTCAAGCAGAACCACCGGCGCCAGCAGCGCACCGCTTCTAAGCGCAATCGCCACGTCATGCGCCTCTTCGACGCTGAAACCGCCGCTGATCTGTCCGCTACCACCGCCGATACGCTCACGAATGACCGGCGCCGAATAGACGACATCGTCAAGCACGACCGCCATCCGCTTTCCGACATTCTCTCCCGAAAAATTGCCGAAAATCCTCGCCCCTTCGCTATTGAGAGTAAAGTTGATCACCGGCTGATTGGACTGGTCAAACGCGACTCTCGCATCGGTCAGCATACTGCCGTCAAGCACCGGGATCGCCTTGAGCAGGTATTTGATCTTTTTGTTCTTGACATCCGGCAAAATGACGTCGCCGTACTGCGCCGCCTCTTCCGGTGTCAGCGAATAGACCTGATCGGCGCGCTTTTCATCAACCGCCATCAGTTGCAAATGCGCCGCTTTGGCAATCAACTCACGCGCGCGCTTCTCCTGTTCGGGTGTTTTGATCCCCGGCAGCTCAACCAAAATCTTATCTTTACCCTGCTTGGCGACGGTCGGCTCCGCCAGACCGAACTGATCGAGACGGTTACGGATCGTATCGATCGCCTGTTTGATCGCATACGCCTTGACCGACTCCTGCTCTTTGGGTGTCAGTCTGATCGTATAGTGCAAATCCTTCTCTTCGATCGCAAGCCCCTTGATTTCGTGCAACATCTTTTCAAGCGCGGGCTTTTCATCTTTATCCAGCAGCGTAAACGAAACGAAATCGTCACCGATCTTCAGATCATCGATGATGATCTCCTCGTCGTCGGTATAGAATTTGATCGTCGAGGCGAGCGATTTGATCTTCGATTTGATCGCTTCGTCGGTTTTGACACCGAGAAGCATATGCAAACCGCCCTGCAGATCGAGCCCCAGCGTAATCTTCGGTCCCTTTTCGGTCTGCAGGAAAGAGGGCAGCGAGAGCCCTACCCCGAAGATAATGGCAACCATAAATATTATCAGTCTGTAATTCATCGTCGTACGCTTTTAGGCTTCCTGTTTTTTCGCAATAAACTCTTTGGCGATTCTGACCACGGTTTCGTCGTTGATCTTCGCCTTGACATAATCCTCTTCCGCTTTGACGACTTCCGCCATCAATCCGCCGCTGGTAATAATCTTATCCCCCTTTTTCAGCGATGCAAGCATCTCTTTGTGCGCTTTCGCCTGCTTCTGCTGCGGACGAATGATCAGAAAATAGAAAATGGCAAAAAGTACAATCAACGGTAACAGTGATGTGAGTAAATTCCCCTGTGGATGTGGTTGCATGCGAATCCTTTGTCTGTGAAAATTTGCGCTATCTTAGCACTCTTTCTCTTTTAAACCGCTTGCGAAACGGGAGTAACATCTGTCGGGACTTAAGTATCGGTTTGTTAGAATATTTCATTTTTCATCAAAGGTTGTAAAAGTATTATCATGAAGTTCTCATTTACCGACTGTTTTGAGAAACCGCGTTTCGGATTTCGACCACTCAAAGACTATTTTCGTCTGCGCCCTCTTCTCTACGGTTTTACGGCTGCAATCGCTTTGTCGCTTTTTATCTATCTTGATTATGTCGGGCTGCGGCAAACACTTCCTGTTGCCTTCATTACCTCTCTGAGCGCGATCGCGGCGTTTTGGCTCTGGCTGACACTGCCGCGCACCGCCCTTTTCTGGAGCGGCTTTTTTACGGGGATATTCTGGTTCTACTGGATCGGTCTTTCGTTTCGCTACTATGGCGTCTTTTACCTCTATCCGCTGATGCTCCTTTTTGTCGCGCTGGCTTACGGCTTTTTTTTCTGGATCACGGGGCTTTGTAAAACACCGCTTGTGCGCGCGCTCATGATTTTGGGCTTTAGCTATTTTCATCCGATGTCTTTTAACTGGTTTATTCCCGAACTGACGCTGGTCAACTCCTTTTTCGGTATCTTCAAGTGGCAGTTTGCCCTCTTTTTGAGCGGTATCGCACTCTTTGTGATGCTTCCCAAAAAATATAAAATCATTACGCTGCTGCCGCTGCTTTTAAGCATCGATCCGCACTACGACAGCCGCCTGCCGCTGCCAAATACCAAAGTGATGCTGGTCGATTCGCACGTTGACCAGTCCAAAAAGTGGAATCCCGACTATCTGCCCGAAACGATTGAAAACAATCTCGCCGCAATTCTTGACGCCACCAACGAAGGGTACGATATGGTCGTGCTCAACGAGAGTGTTTTTCCACTCTTTTTAAATACCGATATCGAACTGACTAAACAGTTGCAAAAACTCTCCAACGATATCGTCATTGTCGCGGGCGCGCTCTACAGCGACGGCAAAAACGCTTACAACAGCACCTACTATTTCGACCACGGCAAACTCTATATCGCCAATAAAGTGATTCTCGTACCGTTTGGAGAGAAGATCCCCCTTCCCCGTTTCATGGCGCGTTATATCAATAAAATCTTTTACAACGGTGCGGAAGATTACGTCACCGCAAAACAGCCGGTCGATCTGCACCTCTCGACCGGTACCTTTCGCAACGCGATCTGTTTCGAAGCGACCCGTGACGAACTCTTCGCCGGTTCCCCGAAATACATGATCGCCACATCGAACAACGCCTGGTTCACTCCCTCCATTGAACCGACACTCCAGAAACTGCTGATGCGTTACTTCTCCCGCAAATACGGCACCGTCATCTATCACAGCGCAAACCACGGCATCAGCACGATCATACACTGAGAAAGGCAGGGTTGGAAATGGCAAAGTCCGGCGACGGCATCGACGCCCAAAACGCAAACTGGAAATTTGACGAAAATGTTGTCGCGCAGTTTGAAACCCATGTGCGCAAATCGGTTCCCCTCTACGACGAAGGACACGATCTGATCGTCAAACTGAGTGACTATTTCGTCAAAGAGGATTCCGCATGCTATGAACTGGGCGCTTCGACGGGACTGCTCAGTTACAGACTTGCCAAACACCACGACTTCAGATCGGCACGCTTTGTCGGCATTGAAAAGGAGGAGGCGATGGTGCGAGAAGCCCGCAAACGCTACCACGCCCCAAATCTCACTTTCGAAGAGGCGGATATCAACAGTTACGACTATGAACGCTCCGATTTCATCGTCGCCTACTATACGGTGCAGTTTGTCCACCCCAAACTGCGCCAGCGCCTCATCGACACAATCTACGAACGACTCCACTGGGGCGGCGCTTTTGTCATGTTCGAAAAGGTACGCGCCAACGACGCACGATTTCAGGATATCATCACAGGACTCTACACCGACTACAAACTCGAACAGGGCTACACCCCCGATGAAATCATCGCCAAAGCACGCAGCCTCAAAGGGGTGCTCGAACCCTTCTCGACCCAGGGAAATATCGACATGCTCAAACGCGCGGGATTTGTCGATATCCTGACAATACAGAAGTTCATGAACTTCGAAGGATTTTTGGCGATCAAGTAACGCGCAGATTCCATCATCTGCCGTGAAAGACCATTTTGCATACAGTTGTGCTATAATAACTACATCATCGATAAGCAATCGAATTCTCTGAAAAACTGTTCATTTCACTCAAGCAAGTTATCATTTGTCGCTTAGCAACAGCATCTAAACCGAACTAAAAAGTGCAAACGCAAGCGCCCCTTCGGGGTTGGGTGCACTTTTTTTGCCTTCGGCAACCGTTCGGTTTGGATACTCAAATGATAAAGCTTTCGTTCAATCAACAGTTTTTCAGAGAATTCGATTGCTTATCGATGATGTAGTTATTATAGCACAACTGTATGCAAAATGGTCTTTCACGGCAGATGATGGAATCTGCGCGTTACTTGATCGCCAAAAATCCTTCGAAGTTC
>WGAE01000256.1 GCA_015489185.1 Campylobacterales bacterium | reverse complement strand
GTGCGATACCGCTTGCATCGGATGCAGAGGAGATTCGATTTCTAATCACGGATGACAGAAGCAAACCGCTGCTTGTGCGACTCGATAAAAAGAGCGGAAAGATGATACGCAAAAAGGGTGCATGGCGTTTGGGTAAAGTGTTCGCCACACCTCGCGACTATGTTACGCGCGCCTCTGCAAGGGTCGGTGTCGATCAGGTTGCTGTTGCGCTTTTTGATGCGAATGCGAGAGCGCTTCCCGGTACGCTTTTTAAAGCGTATCAGGTGTACGGAAAACCGCATGAAGCGCTCTATTTCGATGTCAATACTTCTTTTGACGGATTCAGACTCTATCGTAACGGCAAATTTCTGGACATAGTCAACTCTTCGGTGATCACCGACAGGGAAGGTAACTACTACGCTTTCAGACAAAAGGGCGCAACGCGTACCCTTGTCAAAAACGGTCAACCGCTCTTTTCGTTTACGGGGTATTTTGCCAAACCTGTGGATGTAGACGAAGAGGGAGGGGTATGGTTTGTCGCCAACAGCGCCCACGGGGCGACACTCTATCGCTACAGGAACGGGGCGGTTTCGCGTCTGGTACCCGGAGATGATGTCATCGACGCAAGAGTGATTGATTCCAAAACTGCCTTGCTTGAGGTACAGCGTGCCGACGGGGTAGCGTTTCTGCGCACCCCCATCGTCCCCAAAAAAGCAATGGTTCATGAAACACACTACTTTTTTGAAAATATGTTTCATGAAGCAAATCTCTCAAACGAGATTGCAAAGCCGGAGGGTACCCCAAAACCTTACAAAGCGTGGCAAAATCTGCACTACAGTGCGCTGGAACCGTCGATTACGATTAATGATGATGATTCGGTCGATTTCAGTCTCAGCGCCTCGTTTTCCGATCCGCTGGGGTACAACACCGTTCGTCTTTTTACATCCAGCTACGGTGATGAGAGTGTTGCGGGTATCGGTTACGACAACAGTGCGTTTCGTACATCGTTTGGGCTCTCTGTTTACGGGGTATGGTCGCATGCAAATCAGGTGCGTGAACGCGGATACGGCATCAGCGGGTATCTGGATTATCCGATCTTTACGTATGGATATGAGCGCAGCGATCTGCGTTTTGACGGGTATCTTGATTCAGACAAAAACGCCAAATCTCCTGTCGCGCTGCGCTGGTTCTGGAAAAAACGGGAGCAGTTCGGGCACGCGCGTTATCCCGCCTTTTTTACGAAGCTGACACTCTTTGGTACCGAAGATCGCGGCGATTACGCATACGGAGCGCGTCTGGGATGGATGCAGGAGATCGGTCATGAACTTTACGCCGGTGTAGATCTGCACTATGCCAAAAGCAGCACCGAAAGAGCGGGGCGGTATCAGCGCGGTATCTGGATCGATGAGAGTGAGGTTTCCTACAAAAGTGATCCTGCACGCTTCGTGATGCCCTCACTGAAGTTTGATATCTACGCCGATGACGCCTTCAAAGGGGAAGTCTCGCTGGCAAAAGTCCTGAACTTTTCCAGATATTACTTCTCTTTTCCGCTCTCTTTGCGAAGAGAGACATTGTACGGAAAATATCGCTATTTTCGGCTCGGCGGAGAGGGGAGGCATTATCGTTTCAACGAATATACGCTGGGATTGAATCTGGAGTTGCTGGCACTGCACAAAGCGGTCGTGCCGTTTAGTATCGAGTGGCTAAAGAACGACAACCTCAGAGACCCCAGAAAGGTACGTCTCTTTTTTACGGTACAGTTTTAATCACCTCCTCTGAAAAAGTGTGAATTTCACTCAAGCAAGTTACCATTTGTCGCTTCGCGAACACATCCAAACCGAACTAAAAAGTGCAAACGCAAGCGCCCCTTCGGGGTTGGGTGCACTTTTTTTGCCTTCGGCAATCGTTCGGTTTGGATGTTCAAATGATAAAGCTTTCGTTCAATCAACACTTTTTCAGAGGACTCAATCCAGCACCGGAATGTTTTTATCCCGCTCTTCCGTCGGAAGGAAGTGTTCCGGATGTGTGACGTATTTTTTATCGATATATCCGAGCCGGACCAGTTCGTTGTAGACGAGTGAAACCATCTCTCCCGCCGCCGCACCCCCGTGTCCGCCGTGTTCGATGATTGCGGTGATGACATACTGCGGATTTTCAAAAGGGGCAAATGTGGTAAACCAGGCGTGTGACTTCTGGTAATATTTTAGTTCATCCTCGCTCATCCGCTCTTTCTCCTCCTGCGGAATGCCGATGACCTGAGAAGTTCCCGTTTTCCCCGCCATCGTGATGACGGCGATATTATGCTTGAAGGCGGTTCCTTTTTCATGATTACACACTTCGTACATTGCGTGACGAATCAGCGGAAGTTTCGCTTTTTCACGGCTGTTGAAGATATCGAGCGTATCGAAGGTGATATTTCGATCGTCGATGCGGCTGAGAAAATGGGGAATCGGTTCGCGACCGGTTGCGATCGCGGCGGTGAGCATCGCCACCTGAATCGGTGTGACCAGAAAATTTCCCTGTCCGATGACGGTATTGAGTGTTTCACCGCGGTACCATGCTTCACCGAACTTTTGGACTTTCCAGTTTCGATCCGGTACGGTACCGATAAATTCACCGGGCAGATCGATTCCCGTCTTTTTCCCAAGCCCGTAGCGTTTCAGATCGGTCGCGATTTTATCGATCCCGACACGCAGTCCCCCTTTGTAGAAGTAGACGTCGCAACTCTCCCGGATCGCTTTGGTCATATCGACAGGTCCGTGTCCCCATTGATTCCAGCAGCGAAATTTACGCCTTCCAAGCTCCATCACGCCGCTGCAGAGAAACTTCTCTTCGGGGGTGATCAGTTCCGAATCGAGGAAGGTCAAAGCGACGGCAGGTTTGGTGGAGGACCCCGGAGGGTAGAGACCGCGTGTAAATTTATTGGTAAAAGGGTGGTCAAGATCGGTGATCATCTTTTGCCACTCTTTTTTGCTGATACCGCGTACAAATTTGTTAATATCGTAAGTCGGATAACTACCAGCCGCCAGAATCGCGCCGGTTTTGGCGTTCATGACGATTAGTGCGCCGCTTTGGGTACCGAAAAGTTTGGCGATAAAACGTTGCAGGCGTATATCGATCGTCAGGTCGATATTGTGCTTTTGCGGCTCTTTTTCCAGCAGGGTTTCGATCGGTTTGTTCGAGGCGGTGACCTTGAGAATCCGTTTGCCCAGTTCCCCCTCCAGCAGGCGGTTATAATACTTTTCGATACCGCTTTTGCCTGCAATTTTCACCCGTTTGGCAACTTCATCGTTTTGGATATCCTCTTTGCTTGCCCTTGCGACATAACCTATAATATGCGATGCGGTTTCGCCGTAGGGATAAAAACGTTTCGATGCCGGTTTGACGACGATATTTTTATCTTTAATCAGTTTGACAAATGAGGCGATCACTTTATCATACGGTACAAACGGAATCACAGTCAGCGGCGCGTGGTTGTAGGGACTGTCCTGTTTACGATAGCGCATAAAGAGTCTGGTTGTGTTTTGGTCGGGAAAGAAGCGGTGGATGCGTTGCAATGTCCTGTTCAGATCCGCCTGATGTCGTTTTGTACTCAGATGCGCTTTGAGTGCGATACGAAAACCCAGTTTACTTACCGCAAGCAGTGAGCCGTTTCGATCCCTGATTTCTCCGCGAGTAGGCAGAAGGTATTCGGTCTTGATGACATTTTCCATCGCCAGCTCTTCATAGTAGCGGTTCGATTTGATACTCAGATAGTAGAGTCGCGAAAGCAGCACAATCCAAAATAGGGTAAAGAGAAATACCAGCAGTTTGATACGACGCTTCATGAGAGCAGCACCACAATCACAAAATCGGTAATCGCGTATAACAGATAGTGCTGATCGAATGCGGGAAGCGGAAGGTTGAAGATAAACGCCAGAAAGAGGTTGAACAGATAATAGCCGCCGTAAGCCCACACTACGTTGATCAGATCGATCACCAGTATGCTGTTGATGGTGTGTTCGATCCACCCCGCCAGCCAGTAGTGGTAGAAGATGGATGTCAAAATGAACGAAAAGAGGATCAGGTCGCGATCGATTTCGAAATAGAGGGTGTAGAGAAAAAAGAGTGCGATCGGGAAATAGTAGCGTTTCTCTTCATAGTGTCTTCGCCAGAAAAAAAATCCCACCCCAAGCAGCGGCGTTAAAAAGAGATAGACCGATCCTACCGTCTCGTAGATGATCGCTGCAGCAAAGAGCAGCAGGATCAGGAGAGGTTGTAGATTAAAGCGACTTCGTCGCAGATAGGAAAATGCTTGCATTTGACACAGTCCGCCCAGATTTTATGTTCGGGAAGAGACTCTTTGGGAATCTCCGTAAAATCGAGTCGTTCAAAGAATCGCTGTTCATAAGTGAGTGTAAAAAGTTGCCGTACGCCCAGATGTTTCGCTTCCTCTTTACAGTGCGCTACCAAAGCCGCACCGATACCTTTGCCGCGCATCGATTCCGATACGATCAGACTGCGCACCTCCGCCAGCACGGCGGTATGAATATGCAGCGCGACGAAACCGACAATCCGGTTGTTTTGTTTCGCTACCGTGTAGGATCGGATATTGGTTGCGATTTCATCGTCGGAGCGAAAGAGAATTTTCCCTGACTTTACTTCCGGTAAAACCAGTTCTTGCATCTGAATAATATCCGTCAGCAACGGTTTTTGGTAACTGATTTCAGACATTTGGACACTTTTTGCAAAAGAGTTTTTCGAAGATCACCGCCGTTGCTTTGTCGATGCCGCTCTTTTTCAGATTGGAGACGACCAGACTCCCCGGTGCGACTTTTTGCAACGCGGCTTTGCCCTTCTGATTGAGTTTGTCTCCTTTTGTAAAAATGACCACAATCTCCTGATCAGGGCGTTTGATCTGTTGCAGATAGGCGTAGACATCTTCGTCGATCGGCATATGCGGATGTCTGGCGTCCCGCAGTAAAATAAAGAGGCGAATTGCCGTGCGCCGGGTGATAAAGTCGTTGAGACTCTTTTGCCATGTTGCTTTTTGTGATTTGGAGACCTTCGCATATCCGAATCCCGGCAGATCGACCAGACGTGCACGGTATTTCTCGCCGTTGCAGTCAAAAACTGTCTCAAAAAAGTTGATCAGGCGTGTTTTACCGGGTGTAGCGGAGCTTTTTGCCAGATTTTTACGGTTGGTCAGGGCGTTGATGAAACTGCTCTTACCGACATTGCTGCGACCCAGTACCGCCACTTCGCTCATATCTTCCGCCAGTGCCTGTGAAATATCTGCGGCGGAGGTGATGAAAGAGGCTTCAGTGATCTTGACCACTGTTACTCCTCAACCGTAAAGGTAAATTTGACAGGTCGGTTATGTTTGCCGCTGATAGAAGTTTTGCCGCTGATACGGTCGATAATGATCTTCTCACCCTGAAGTGTTTTGTCACTGTTTATTTCATGTAAGACGACATTGCCGGTTGCGATATACTGTTTTTGTGACGGATCGTAAACGATTTTTTGGGCATTGCCGCGAAAATGTTGCGATCTGGTAGCGATATCGAATGTTACATGTCCGGTAAGGGTATAGCGTTTGGGTTTGTTGTGCGTGTCGAAATCGATGATCAATTTATCCGCTTTGATGTCGTCCTTTCCTTTGGTGACATGCACATGACCGGTCAGTATGGAGATATGTTTTTTTTCAAACGCTTCGAAACGGTCTGCCGTTACGGTAATCTTTTCGGCAAAAAGCGGTAGTGACAGTAACAGTAGCCAAAATAAAATGCCTTTTTTCAATCAGCGATCCTCTTCTTCATGGGTGAATACGATATCGTGCGCTCTGACGTATCCGTTTTTTGCATCGTAAAGCACGGTTTTACCCGCCGCGGTGGAACGGTTATACTCCATCCAAAACGGGGTGTGTGAAACAGCGCGCTCTCTGGCGATATTATACACTAAATCGTCACTTTTTAAAAGGAAAACTTTATCGGAACGGTAACGAACGTTGTTACGCAGGTGCAAAATTCCCGAACGGTAGATCGCTTCGTCGGCACGGACGGTATCGTTACGCTCTTTGAAATAGAGAATGACGTCGGGATGATAGAGTTGGTCGTGCGTTTTATAGATGAGTGCGGCGGATGCGGTCATCTCGCCTTTCATCCCCTCCGGCGTGATCAGATGCGCTTTGAGGTTTTCGAACGTCACGTCGCTGAAATTGAGTTTGGGGTGCGTAATTTCAAGTGTGATCGGCTCTTTGGTACTCAAAAAGGTGATCTCCATCACCAGAAGCAGCAGGATGATCGCAAAAATCTTTACAGCCACTGTGCCAGAAACTCCCCGGTCAATCCTTCCTCTTCGAGAATGATCTCGATCATCTCCCGCACGCAGGCGTCACCGCCCTTGCGCGAAAGGACCGTCTGGACATGCTCGCGAATATAAGACGCGGCATCCGCAGGTGCAAATGAACGCCCGGCGGCAGAGAGCATCCGGTAATCGTTAATATCATCTCCGATAACGGCGACCTGATCGAATGTCAGATGCTCCTCTCTCAGGATCGCTTCCAGTTGCGCCTTTTTATCGCGTATACCCTGGTAGAAATGGGTGATGTGTAACTCTTTTGCCCGGCGTTCGACAATTTTGGAGTTGCGTCCGGTGATGATGGCGACCTTTTTCCCCATGCGTATCCAGCAGGCGATGGCAAGTCCGTCTTTGACGTTGAAAGCTTTGATCTCATCCCCGTTTTGGGTGTAGATGATCGAACCGTCGGTCAGACATCCGTCTACATCGAGTACGATTAGCTCCGTCACAGGACGCCTTTCGTACTCGGTACGCCGATGCGTTCGTTTTTGGCAACTGCTCTTCGCAGTGCAACCGCAAAGGACTTGAATGCCGCCTCGACAATATGGTGTCTGTTCTTGCCGCGCAGGCAGACGATATGTGCGGTAATGCCGGCGTTAAAACAGAGCGCTCTGAAGAACTCTTCAACCAGTTCCGCATCAAAATCGCCGATTTTGTCGGTGACGGGCAGTTCAAAATAAACAAACGGACGGTTGCTCAGATCCAGGGCGGTGTTGACCGCCGCTTCGTCCATCACGACAGTCGCCTCACCGTAACGTTCGACATTGGCGATCGGAAAGATCTCCTTTTTAAGTGCCTGACCGATCACAATGCCCGTATCTTCAACGCTGTGGTGAAAATCGATATGGATATCGCCTTTACACTCAAGTTCCAGATCGAGCAGTCCATGTTTGCTCAGCGCTTCGAGCATATGGTCGAAAAAACCGATTTGCGTGCTGATGGCATTTTTGCCCGTGCCGTAGACTTCGAGTGTCGCCCGGATACGGGTCTCTTTGGTATTGCGTTCGATGGTTGTCATTTCAATCCTTTACGATGAAGGCATCGCGGTAACCGTAGCGTTTCATATACGCTTTTGCATCGTCACGGGTACGAAACGTGCCGATGAGTATTGTATATATCGGCTTTTGTGCGATTTTTTTCTCTCTGATGCGAATTGTATGCCCCGCTGCAACATTATAGCATCTTTGTTTAAAAGCGAGTGCTTTCGCTTTTTCGCTGAATGAAGCGATCTGTACGGCGTAACCGCCTGTTTGCGGTGTGGAAGCTGTTGTGATATGTGAGAGGTTCGCGGCGGTTTTTGCGGGGGGAGTGGGTATCGGTACTTCGCTAAACGGAGCGATTGCAGCTTTTTCGTCTCTTTTATGTACATCCGATACAGTGACGGGACTAGAAAGTGTCACGGGCGCTTTGTGTACGTAGCGGTTTGCAGTTTGATCAAGAGAGACGACCTCCAGTTCCACTTTTGCGGTACCGTGTTTGATCAGCCCGATCTCCTGTGCCGCCTGATAGGAGAGATCGATGATACGATTTGGGACGAAGGGGCCGCGGTCGTTGATGCGTACGATCGTACTTTTGCCGTTTTGCAGATTGGTTACTTTAACCATCGTATTGATCGGAAGGGTTTTGTGTGCCGCGGTCAGAGCGTACATATCGTAATATTCGCCGTTAGAGGTCTGTCCGCCGTGAAAGTTTGGACCGTACCAGCTTGCAATACCGTAAAATTTCTGTCCCACTTTCGCGGCGATCGGGTAGTAGGTTACCCCGTTGACGCAATAGGGCTTCATCGTCGCACGGTACATCGCTTTGCTGGTGATAGGCTCCTGCACTGCGGGAACGGGAGAAGCAGTATATACGTAATCATCTTCAGGTACGAAGGGGTTGTGATTGCTGCACCCCGCAAACCAGATGCCAAGTAGCGTTCCTACAAGCAGGTTCCGTTTCATGAAGTGCTACTCCTGTACAGCGGTTTTTGTACGATTGTCCTGAGGTACCACCGCCTCTTTGATTTTCAGAATCAGAATATTTCCCGGACGTAACATCTCTTTTTTCTTCATGTGCAGTTTCATCGCGATTTTTTCCAGATAGTCACCCTCTTCGATCCGGTAGGTAACGGTACGGTAACGGAATCGTACCGGTTTTTCTGATGTTTTCAAGCCGGTGTGTGACACGGTTTGATTCTCTTTTGATGCTCTTTTTTGTGCCGTGTTTGCCGCTTTTGTCAGCGTGACATTTGCTTCATGACGATTTGTTTTTAGAGTTTCATTCGTTTCAGGTTGTTTTGCTGCAACCGTTGTTTTGTTCGTCTCAGAATGATTTGACGCTGTTCGGTTTGTCTCTTTGGCAGTAGTGACGGCAGTGGTATTCTTTTCGAGAATGGGTTTGGTTTTGAATGCGACTTTGGGCATCTTTTCGGTTGCGTTTTTCTCTTCGGTGACGACGACTTTGAGTTTGGTTCCGGCCGGAATACGTTTGCCGATATTCGGATTGAGTTTTTTGAGTGTGGAAAATTTGTTGTTGAATTTGAGGCTTATCTCATAGAGTGACGTGCGTTTTTGTGTGGTATAGGTGATGATTTTATACTTCTCCTTCTCTTTTTGCAGGCTCTTTTTGGGCAGATCTTTGGGCGGTTTGCCCAGAATTGTTAACGGCATACCGATTTTGAGTACCTTGTGTTTTGCCAAATGGGGATTGAGTTCGCGAAGCGCCGAAAGTTTAATGTTAAACCGTTTGCTGATCAGAAAGAGGGTGTCGTTGGGCTGAACGTAATAGACAAACGATTCACCCGTATCCTTGAGATGCTTTTTCGCTTTCTCCGCCAGATCTTCGGGCAGGTAGACATAGTACATTTTACGATCTTTGGGGAGTCGGTTTTTGATCAGATGCGGGTTGCACGCTTTGAGTTTTTGGTACGGTACGCCGATTTTAAAGGCGATCGCTGCAAGACTTTCACCTCCTCTGAAGTAGAGTTTTGTCAGTTTCTTGTTACTGCAAAAGCCGAAAAGGTGATTTTTGTTGTTTTGTTTGATGATCTTTTTGTCATGTGCCAAAAGTGCCGCAACCAGAATACGTTTGATATATTCGCGTGTCTCTTTGGGAAGGTACTCTTTTTCATCATCCAGCAATACTGCCAGATCGTCCGTACCCGCTTTTCTGAGTGCCTGCGCAAGACGTGCTTCACCGCAGTTATACGCCATAGCGGCAAGATACCACTTTTTGAAACGGCTGTGCAGATATTTGAGATATTCGATTGCCGCCTTGGTTGATTTGATCGGATCGAGACGTTCATCTACTTCCCGGTTTTTATTGAGGTTGTAGACTTTTGCCGTCGCAGGCATAAACTGCCACAACCCTGCCGCATGTTTGTGCGATTTACTGTCGGCGAGAAATTTGGACTCGACCATCGCCATATAGAGAAACGTGTTTGGAATATCCGATTCATTAAGCAGTTCCTGCAGATTGGGCATAAAGATATTACCGCGTTTGAGGGTTTTGAGAAAATAGAGTTTTTTGAGTGCGTTAATGTTTTCTTTAAGTGCGACATAGTGTTCGTCGTTGTAAAAGAGCGGATCGATATCCAGGCTCTCGAGAATTTTGATCTCTTCCTGCGGATCAATATGCAGAGTAGCCGAATCTGCGGAAAGAGAGAGCGTGGTGAAACAGGTAATCACCAGCCAAAACAGTATGTTAATAAAACGCAATAAAATCCCTTCTTCAAGCCGTTTGGATTAAATAATTTGCTTTTCTCGCGATTTTAGTTAAAGAGTACTTACAGCTTTGTTAAAAAAATGCTTTAAAGAGTCTGCGGGTGTTTTCAAGAACGATATTTTCGAGTGTTTTACGATCGATTTGCAGGATTTCCGCCATTTTCTGTGCAACTAATGTCGTATAGAAGGGTTCGTTGCGCTCACCGCGATGCGGGTGTGGTGTGAGATAGGGGGCGTCGGTTTCGATCAGAAGTTTGTTTTGTGGGATTTGGGGCAAAATTTCGACCAGTTTTTTAGCGTTTTTGAAGGTAACCACACCGCCGATACCGTAATAGAACCCGTGCGCGTCAAGCTCCAGAAGAATCGGGCTGGCGTTGTAACAGTGCAGGACACCTCCCACTTCACGTGCATTCTCTTCAATCAAAATGTCAAGACTATCTTTTGATGCTTCCCGAATATGTACGATCAGCGGCTTTTTGTAGCGTTTTGCCAGATCGATCTGCTTTCTGAAAATCTCTTTTTGTGCCGCTTTGTCAGCCTCTTTTTGTGCCTCCTCTTTCGGAAGCCGGAAGTAGTCCAGCCCGCACTCCCCGACGGCAATACATTTGGGGTGGGTGATATGTTCTTCAAGATAAGAGAGGTCGAACGCCTCTTTATCGTAGGGGTGTACTCCGACGGCGAAGTAGATATTGTCATATTTTTCTGCAATCTCGACGGCACGGGGAAGTTCCGATGGATCGGCACCCGGGATGATCATCCCTTTGACATCGGCGTCGAAAGCGCGCTGTATGACCGCTTCAAGGTCGTTTTCGAACCGTTTGTCGTTGAGATGGCAATGTGTGTCGATAATCATGAAACCCCTCCTCTTTAGCCCAAGTTGTGATATGTTCTGCAGTGATATGTTTGTGATAATTTTAGTGTGTGAGGTCTCAAAGCACGCTGAGGCGTGCTTTGGACGCTATTCGATCACAAACGAAATTTTTGCGGTGATGCGATATTTGGTGATTTTACCGTCGACGACTTTCGCACTTTTATCTTTGATGTAGATCGATTTGATATTACGTACCGATTTGGACGCTTCCGTCACGGCTTTTTGTGCCGCATCTTCCCAGCTTTTGCTTGATTGTGCCATCACTTCGATTACTTTGACCACTTTGGACATTGTTTCCTCCTTGAAATTATGGTGTTGCTTTCTAAAAAGTTTGATACCTGCTATTATAACATAAGAAATCACGCTTTGCGTGCCAGCAGACTTTTGGCGAATGAAATTGCTTCTTCGGTAATCTCTTCGGCACTGATCATACGTGACAACTCTTTGATACGTCCTTCGGTATCGAGTGCTTCGACACGGCTTTCACCGTTTTCCTTATAAACCAGAAAGTGCATATCCGCTTCGGAAGAGAGTTGCGGCTGGTGACTGATGGCAAAAATCTGATAATTTTGAGAGAGTGTGCGTAAAACGGTCGCGATACTGGTTGACTCTTTTCCACTGACGTTTGCGTCGATCTCATCCAAAATCAACACACCCCCGCGTGAACGGACAAATTCGTTTTCCGCCGCGAGCATTGCCAGACGCAGTCGATTCATCTCTCCCGCACTGATCTTTTTAAGATCCGTCTTTTTCAGATGCACCTCTACCAGATCGCTGCCTTGTTCACCCAGCGGTTTTTGTGCAAGTGTGAAGGTGATCTTTTCGAGATAGAGCAGATTCAGATAGTGTTCGACACGTGCCTGCAGCGTTTTGATCGCTTCGGTACGGTTACGGGTGAGTTGTTGTGCATACTGGCGAACCGTTTCATGAAGTTCTTCGTATCTCTTTTCAAGTTCCTCTTTTTCGAACGAAAGATTTTCGTAGCGGGCGAGTTCTTTACGTTTTTCGTCAAGATATTCGAGGGCGGCTTCGATGGAGCCGTGTTTGCGTTTGAGAGCGGAGAGCTGTTCGATACGATCCAGCAATGTTTCGATATCGATCTCTTCGAGTTCGGAAAGTTTCTCGTGTGCGCTTTCGAAGATCGCCTCCAGACGGGTGATTGTGTCGTCAAAAAAGGTACTCTCCTCTTCAAGCAGTTGCAACGCTTCGGAGACTTTTGGTGTGATCTGGAAGATTTGCGACGCCGCTTCGATACTGGCTTCAATCTTCTCCTTTTTCGAAAGCGCTTTTTTCTGTTCCATCAACTTTTCATATTCGTCGGGAGAGGGAGATATTTTTTCGATCTTTTCGATTTCAAAAGCGGTGAACTCTTTGAGTTCTTCGATTTTTTGCTCCTCTTCACGCAATTGTGTCAGCGCCTTTTCGACCTCTTTGAAACGGTGATAGCTTTCATGAAACGCTTGCAAAAGTTCTGTATGTTCGGGCATCTTTTTGGAAGCGACCGCATCCAGAAGCTGCAGGAGGTTTTCGTTTTCGAACTCATCCATCTCCCGGAGTGAAAGATAGTGAATGAAGTTTTTAGAGATTTCACGGATATTTTTACGTGAAATTTGCTGATTGTTGATAAAAAACCGTGCGGCTTTTCCTTTGGTAAGACGAAAGATATTGGGGTCGTCCTCTTCGATACCGTAAGCGGAGAGATCAAGTTTGGCGTCGAGTGTGGCTTCGACATGTGCCGCATCGCACTCTTTGAGTCCAAAAAGTGCGAGCATCGCTTCCATCAAAATAGATTTTCCCGCACCGCTGGGACCGGTAAAGACAATGAAATTACTGTCGAAAGTGAGTGTGACTTCCCGAAACGACAAATGGTTTTTCATATGAAAACGCTCGATCAATGGTGGCTTCCCCAATGCAGTTTTTGTTTGAGTACGTCGAAATAGTTGCGCTCCATACGGTGGATCATCCGCACGCCGGTGGAGGCGATTTTGATACAGATGGCGTCAAAAAACTTCAGATTGTAGATATCCTGCCCGTCGACGACGATGATCGTCTCATCTTCACTTTCAAAGGTGATTTCAAAATCTGCCGGCAGGACGATAGGGCGTTCGGTCAGGGAGTGGGGACAGATCGGTGTGACGATCAGCGCTTCGGTCAGAGGGTAGACAATCGGACCCCCGGCGGAGAGATTGTATGCGGTTGATCCGGTCGGTGTCGAGACGATCACGCCGTCTCCGTAATAGCGGTTCAGATGTTTTTTTGCCATGCGGGCTTCGAATGAGGTGACATAGGCATCGACATTGACCATCCCCTCGATCGACGGACGTGAAAGTACGACATCGTTGAATGCGATCAGCGATTTGTTACCGACCTGAGACATCAATACAACATCCAGTACCATCCGATGATCGATACGATACTCACCCGCAAAAATTTTATCGATAAAGCTTTCAATCTCATCGAGCTTGACATCGGTCAGAAAACCGAGATTCCCTGCATGAATACCTAAAATCGGTTTATGATAGGCGTAGCTTCTGCGACTCAGAGAAAGGAGTGTACCGTCGCCGCCGATGGAGATCAGAAAGTCGCTTTGCGCAAACATCTCCTGCGCAGGCATCCCTTCGATGCCAAACTGTCTGGCGCTTTTCTCTTCAACCAGAAGGGTCGCGCCGTGTTTTTTCAGGGCATCGCGCAATATCTCGTAATATTTTCGAAGCTCCGGAGAATCGGGGCGGACAACAAGACCGGCGGTTTTGAGATTTTCAATCTTTTCGTGGCTTTTGCGTATGTGCATAATATGTTTATTGTACAGTGATTGTGATTAATACCCGATTAACGAAAGAGGTTGATCCAGTCCCAGACCAAACGATTTTTTTGCATATATTTTTCGATTGTCGATTCAGACATATGAAACGTACGGGCGATTTCAGCTTTAAAACGTGCTTTTTCCTCTTTCGTGCGTATGATCGAATGCATCGGCAAATCGAGTGTAATCGCACCTTTGGGATAGTGCGGGTTGACCCTGTGTAAAATCTCCGTAAATTGATCGAAGGTCATCGATTCGGGAATAGAAGGGGTGGCATTGGCGGTAAAAGTATCGACTTGGGAAGTTTCCTGAGGAACTGTTTGAGAAGGTTGTGACCAGACCGAATCGTTTTCGGAAAGTTCCGGTGCATCGGGTTGTGATTCGAGCAGTTCGAGTGTCGGTTCCTTTGTATCCGGTTGTAGTTCACCGGTAATTGTCGGTGCGGTATGTCTGTTTGCAACAAAAATA
>WGAE01000255.1 GCA_015489185.1 Campylobacterales bacterium | reverse complement strand
GGTATGATATGAATTTCGCAATGGCACTGGAGTATCAAAACTGTATTGACTGCAAAGCCTGTGAAGTAGCGTGCAAAGAGCAAAACGGTGTGCAGCTTGGTGCGGATAAGCAACGCATCTGGGTTTCACAAAGTGAAAAGGTGATATTCGGCAAACCTTTCGTCGCACTCCACCCTTCCCAATGCAATCACTGTCTCGATGCCCCCTGTGTCGATGTCTGTCCGACGGGTGCCAGCCACTTCGTTGAAGGCGGGCTGGTTTTTACGGACAAAGAGACCTGCATTCTCTGTAAGGGATGTATGGAAGCGTGCCCCTACGATGCCCGATTTGTCGACGACAAACATGTTGCGGTGGACAAATGCACCTTCTGTTACGACACACGTATCGTCCACGGCGAAACGACAACCGCCTGCCAAGCGACCTGCCCGACCAAAGTACGCCTTTTCGGCGATCTGGATGATGAAAACGGCGATCTGGTCCGGTTACTGAAAAAACGAAAATTCTATGTCCTCAAAGAGTCTGAAAATACTGTTCCCAAACTCTTCTATCTGTTACCCGAAAAAGATCCGTTTTTTGCGATGAACTCTGTTGATACCGGTACAACGATTCATACCTGGGAAACTTTCAAACCGATTCTGGAACACGCAAAATCGAAAAGGAAAGCACAATGGCGAAACGCCTGATATTGGGTCTGGAGATCAACCGATTCTCCATGCGTACATTTTTGACAAAACGTACGACACTACTCGCACTCCTTTTTCTGATACTCGGTCTGATCGGACTGGTTGATGTGTTTCATACGCGCTATTTAAATGATGCCGTCAACGCATGGGACGCCGCTTCCGATCCCGGAAACAGAGCCCTGGCTGAAGCAATGAAAGAGGCGGTGTTCGGCAACAGTTCGGAAGTACATCGTGAAGCGCCGTGGACACTTTATATTGTCAACTATATGTATATGCTCTATACCGGAAGCGGCATCATTTTTGTCGTCTCACTGGGAGAATTGTTAAGAGTACGACTTTTTGAAAAAACCGCCGCAGGGTTTATCACGATGGGGCTGGCAATGATTTTTGCGGGACTTTTCACGATCGCAAGTGATTTGAATCTGCTGCATATCAAAGCACTCTTCTTCAGTACCAATACCAAAGCCGCCATGTGGTTAATGCTACCGCTCTACTTCATCTATATTCCGTTGATTCTGGCAGAACTCTATCTGCTTCTGACACAAAAACGCACTTTGGCACGGAGATTGACTGTCCCTGTACTGCTGTTGAGTTTATTTGCAGAACTTAGTGAATACTATATCCAGTCATCACTCTTTAATATGAATGAAGCACGTCATCTCTGGACAACATATCCTCTGATCACACTCTATTTTCTGATCTCCTCAATTGCCGTTTCCGCCGCTTTCATGATGCTCTACGCTTTTATCGTCTATCGTGAACAGTTGTCGGAAAATATGTTTCGGTCGTTGATTCGTCTTTTGAAACACATTGCACTTTACTGTGTCGTGATACTTGGCGCCTATGAAGCGACAGCATACCTTTTCGTCGATCAAAAATGGGCACAGATTATCCTTTTCGGTCCGTTTCGCTGGTATTTTGTCACTTATCTCATTTTCGCAATCGGTATTCCGTTTCTTCTGCTTTACCGCGAACACGGCAAATATTTTCTGAAAATGGCTGCCGCCGTTTCGATCATTATCGGTTCATATCTGGGAAGATTTATTTTCGTTTACGGCGCTAACGCCTACCCGATGAGCGATCGCTTCGGTACAGGATACGAAAAATACGGCGAATATGAACCGGTGCTCTCGATGATCTTCGTCCCTCCTTCTCTTTCAGAAATTTTGATTTGCATCGGCTCCTTCGGCGTCGCACTCTTTGTCTACTCTCTGATAAATACGCTTTTCGACGTATCTTTGATCACCAAAAACAGGAATCACCATACCTCCTCTTGACATTAAGCTTTTTTATAACGAAACTATCCTAAAATTAATTAGGAGAAAAACTGTATGGAATATTTTGCAACGTTTTTTGAAGCACTGTTGGAACTGAGCAACGCAATGGCACCCTATATTCTTTTCGGGCTGCTTTTTGCGGGAATACTTCATGAACTCGTGCCCGAGGCGATTGTTACCAAACACCTGGGTAAAGAAAATGTCAGTTCCGTTGTCAAGGCGACGCTTTTCGGCATTCCGTTGCCTGTCTGTTCATGCGGCGTCATTCCTCTTGCAACCGGCATCAAAAAGAGCGGTGCGAGCAAAGGGGCAACGCTCTCCTTTCTGATCTCCACACCGATCACCGGTATCGACTCAATTCTCGCAACCTACGGCATCTTCGGCTGGATATTTACTATATATCGTATCGTCACATCGATGATCATTTCGATAATCGCAGGAATTTTGACCAATATTTTTGCCCGTGAATCCCAAACACCAAAGCCAGGCTTCACACCAAAACCCCAGACACCCTCCTTTTCCGCCGCATCCGTATCCGGTACATTTGCGACACGTCCTCAGGAACCCAAAGAGCATTGTGAATCGGGTTGCGGTTGCGAAAACAGCGGTACCCAAAACAAACGTTTTTCTATGACAGCCGCGCTCAAATACGGATTCGTTACCCTGCTTGGCGATATCGCCAAACCGCTTTTCTGGGGACTGCTGCTGGGTGCGTTGATCACTGTCGCTATTCCTGATAACCTGAGTGAAATTCTCAAAACCTACCACTGGCTCTCCTACCTGATCGTCATCGCCATCGCGGTACCAATGTATGTCTGCGCGACCGCTTCGCTGCCCATTGCCGCGGGATTGATGCTCTCAGGTGTAAGTGCCGGAGCCGCGTTCGTTTTTCTCAGCGCCGGACCGGCGACCAATACCGTCACGATCGGTGTGGTCAAAAAAATTCTCGGAAACCGGTCTCTTTATATCTATCTTGGAAGTATTATCGTCGGAAGTGTGCTTTTTGGTCTCGGACTCGATTATCTTTTCGATAAAAACGACATCGACCCCAAAGCACTGGTACATATGGGCGAACATGCGGGGATCATCGCATATCTCAGCAGCGCATTGTTATGGAGTCTCGTGCTCTGGTTTATCTTTAATCCCCTGTTTGCAAACAAAGAGACAAGCTGTTGCAGCGAAGGCGGATGTTGCGAATCGTAAAGAGGTATCGTCCTGTGCTAGTTTAAAGCGTGAATAATGGTTATTTCATTATAATCACCGTTCAGGAGATACTTTGCGAATACGTACGAAACATATCATCATTTTCCTGACGGTGATCGGTACCGTCATCTTTTCCTATTTGTATATCGACAAACCGCTGGCATACTATTTTCATGATCACGACAGCGAGTGGGAAAGATTTATCTCCTCTTTGTCGTTTCTTGGCAAAAGCCACTGGTATATGGTCCCGTCGATTTTGCTCTATTTTCTGTTCAGACACCTGCACAAAAGCCGATACGCACAAATGGCGCTCTACGTTTTTGTGACCAATATCGCTGCGGGAATTGCGGTCTGGCTGTTAAAGATTCCTTTCGGAAGAATGCGTCCAAAACTCCTTTTTGCAAACGGCGATTACGGTTTTGCGGGACTTGGGATACACTATGCATACGTCTCTTTCCCTTCCGGACATTCGGCAACCGTTTTTACCACGGCAACGGCACTTGCCCTGCTCTTTCCACGTTTGAGTATTCCTCTTTTTCTGTTTGCCGCTACTGTCGCTTTCAGCCGTGTAACCGTCGGCGCCCACTACTTTTCGGATGTCGTCATGGGATCATATCTGGGTATCATCGTCGCTGTGGTGCTTTATCGTAAAATGATACTGGAGAAACAATTTGTTCAAAATTCGTGAAAACGACCTGCTGATTCTTGCCGTACTGATTTTGATCGCCAACTTTTTGCCGCTTGGCATCGCGCCGTTGTTCGATCTGGATGAGGGAGCATTCAGCGAAGCGACACGTGAAATGCTTGTCGGTAAAGATTATATTACGACCTACCTCAACGGGGAACTTCGTTTCGATAAACCGATTCTGATCTACTGGTTACAGCTTTTGAGTGTCAAGCTCTTCGGTGTACATACGTTTGCGTTTCGACTCCCTTCAGCAATCGCAGGCACGCTCTGGGTCGTTGTTACCTATCTTTTTACCAAACGTTATATCGATCGAAGAAGCGCTTTTTTTGCAGCTCTCTTTATGGTCAGCGCACTTCAAATCACTATCATCACAAAAGCCGCCATCGCGGATGCGCTGCTGAACCTTTTTATTGCCCTTTCGATGTTTTGTTTTTATCACTTTTACAAAACGGAGGAGAAGCGGTTTTTATACCTCACTTTTCTCTGGATCGCACTCGGTTTTCTGACAAAAGGTCCCGTCGCCGTTTTGATTCCGCTTGCCGTCAGTTTCATTTTTCTGGCTTCAAAAAAAGCGCTGGGATTTTGGTTGCGCGCCGTTTTCAATCCGGTTGGACTCTTGATTTTCCTTGCCGTGGGACTTCCGTGGTATATTCTTGAATACCGGGAACAGGGACAGCTGTTCATTGACGGTTTTTTTCTCAAACACAATATCAACCGCTTCAGTAACCCTATGGAACACCATAGCGGCGGCTATTACTACTATTTTATCGTCATGTTGATAGGTCTGCTTCCGTTTACCTACTTCATGATCAAAGCGTTCGGCACTTTCAAAACTTTCATGCAAGACGATCTCAAACGCTATCTGCTGATCTGGTTCGGATTTGTTTTTCTCTTTTTTACGTTTTCCGGAACCAAGCTACCCCACTATGTCATCTACGGATATACCCCGCTTTTTATCCTCGCGGCATCACAGGTAACGGATCGTTTTTCACGTCACCTTTTGCTAATTCCGCTGATTTTGTTCACAACACTGCTACTCTTTTTTCCGGAGATCGCCGTTTTACTCAAAAAGAGTATTCATGATAAGTTTGCGGTCGTCTTGATCGACCATATTTACAGCGGGTTCGGTCTTTTCTATCATCTTATCGTTTTTGCACTGCTTCTGATTTTGATCCGGATCTGGTACAAACCTCTCTCCCTGACACACACTACTGTCGCAGTTGCGTTTGTGTTTACCCTACTAATCAATTACGCCGTTCTTCCCGCTTACGGTAGAGTCATGCAGGAACCCGTGCGTAAAGCGGCAACACTCGCCAAAACAAAGGGATGGAAGGTGCATATGTACACCAGACAGTTCCCAAGTTTTAATGTCTATTATCAGGGATTGACCTCAAAAGAGCCCGCAAAACCGGGAGATGTCGTCTTTGTCAGAGTCACCTCTTTGCGAAACTTCAGCGACTACGACATATTATTTCGCGAAAACGGATTTGCGCTTATAAGGATTAAAAAATGAAACTTTCACTGGTCATCCCGGTCATGAACGAAGAGGAGAACATCGAACCGCTACTTAAAAAAGTCTATGCCGATCTCGAGGGCATCGACTATGAAGTGATCCTCGTTGATGACGGATCAACCGACCGCACCGTCGAAAAGATCAAACAGTTTGCAAACAGCCGTACCAAAGTGATTGTACTCAATCGTAACTACGGTCAGACTACGGCAATGGCGGCGGGAATTCATGAAGCCAAAGGCGAATTGATCGCAACCATCGACGGTGACTTGCAAAACGATCCTTCCGATATTCCGATGATGATGGAAAAACTGGAAAAAGAGGGGTGGGATGTCGTGGCGGGAAGACGCGCCAACCGTAAAGACGGTATGTTCCTGCGCAAAATACCGAGTAAAATCGCCAACTATATTATCCGCAAAACAACCAAAGTCTATCTGCAGGATTACGGTTGTACCCTCAAAGTCTTTAAAAATGAAATTGCAAAAAATCTGGGACTTTACGGTGAACTACACCGTTTCATTCCCGTCCTTGCCAAAATGCAGGGTGCGAAAATCGTGGAAGTTGATGTCAAGCATCATCCAAGACTCCACGGCGTTTCCAAATACGGCATAGGACGTACATTTAAAGTCATCAGCGACCTGCTATTGATGCTCTTTATGCAAAAATACCGCACCAAGCCGATTCACCTTTTCGGCGGTCTGGGAGTACCGATGCTCCTTGCCGGCGGAGCGATCAACTTTTATCTGCTGATTCTTAAAATGATGGGAGAAAATATCGGAAATCGTCCGTTGCTAACGCTGGGCATCGTGCTGGTAATTGCGGGCATCCAACTGATCACGACAGGGTTCATCGCAGAACTGGTTATGCGCACTTACTTTGAAGCGCAGCACAAACCGCCGTATACGGTTCGAGAGATTATCGTTGGTACAAAGCAGTAAAAAAATCGCGAAATTTCTGCTCAAACTGGCGCTGACTGTCAGCGCCTTCTGGGTCGTTCTTTCAAAAGTTTCACCCGATCAGATTTTGACACTCCTCAAAAAAGCCGACTTTCGCTCTCTTTTGCTGGCGTTTTGCTTTTTCAATCTTTCCAAAATCGTTTCGGCAATCCGGTTAAACCGCTATTTCAGTCTGCTGGGGCTTTGTCTTCTGGAAACAAAAAATCTTGTGCTTTATTACATCGGTATGTTTTATAATCTCTTTTTGCCGGGAGGCATCGGCGGTGACGGATACAAAATCTACCTTCTGCAAAAACATCACTCCGTCCGGACAAAATCGTTGATTGCCGCAACCATTCTGGACAGAATCAGCGGACTGGTACCGCTTCTGATACTTTTTGCACTCTTTTTTCTTTTCAGTCCTTTTCGACACTACAGCAGCGCGCTCGATCTGCTTGCGATTTTTTCTATGCTCCTTGTCATACCGGTTTTCTATCTGATCAACAAACGTTTTTTCCCGAAATTTCTCCCGGTCTTCAGTACGACACTCGGTTACGGGTTCGCGGTACAACTGCTACAACTGCTCTGTGCGTGGTTTTTGTTTCTTGCCCTGGGTATTGATCACATGATGAGCGCCTATCTGGCACTTTTTCTTCTCTCCTCCGTCATAGCGGTACTGCCGATCACCGTCGGAGGCGCGGGCGCCAGAGAACTTGTCTTTTTATACGGACTCGATTATCTGCATATGGACTCCGCCGCGGGTGTCACTTTTGCGATGCTCTTTTTCCTGATCACCGCCCTCTCTTCACTTATGGGCGCCTTTTTCAAAAATCCTTTTCATCACGCCTCTTCGAGTTCCTGAAGCCATACCTTTACTTCCGCATCGGAAGGCATACGCCAGTCCCCGCGCGGACTGAGCGCAATCGATCCCACTTTGACCGAATCGGGCATTGCGTTACGTTTGAATTGATTGGCAAAGAAGCGTTTCAAAAAGAGTACAAGCCACTTTTTAAGCGTTTTACGATCATATTTCTCCGCAAAGGCAAGCTCCGCCAGCGCCAGTATCTTCACAGGTCTTGCACCGTATTTGACAAAATGGTACAAAAAGAAGTCGTGCAGCTCATACGGTCCGATGATCTCTTCGGTCTTTTGCACAATACGATCATCCTTTTCGGGTAAAAGTTCGGGTGAAACAGGTGTCGCGATAATATCTTCCAGGATATTCGCAATCTCTCCCCCCTCCTCTTTGGCAACATAATCGATAATGTAACGCACCAGTGTTTTAGGAATCGATGCGTTAACCCCGTACATCGAGAGATGATCTCCTCCGTATGTCGCAAATCCGAGAGCGATTTCACTCAAATCTCCCGTACCCACCACAATACCGCCCTTTTGGTTTGCAAGATCAAAAAGAATTTGTGTTCTTTCCCTTGCCTGCGCATTTTCGTAGACAACATCGTGCACGTGCGGATCATGACCGATATCTTCAAAATGCTGCAGCACACTCGCTTTAATGTCAATCTCTTCAAAACCGACCTGCAGCAGACGGCAAAGCGCCACCGCATTGTGGTATGTACGTGACGTAGTACCGAACCCCGGCATCGTGACGGCGAGGATATCGTTGTTTGGACGATTGAGTAGACGCATCGCTTTGACACAAACCAGCAACGCAAGTGTCGAATCAAGACCGCCCGATATACCGACTACCGGTCTGGTGTTGCCGATAAACTCGATTCGTTTTGCCAACGCGCTTGCCTGCATCATGAAGATCTCTTCACACACTTCACGCTGTTTTTGAGGATTTGAAGGTACAAAAGGGAGCGGATCGATTTTACGTCGTATCGCACTGATCTCATTGAAAGGGAATGTCGGAATGATACGAAAAGAGGATTTAGGGGTATCTTCGTAAGAGGTCTCGGTAATGCGATAGTAACTCAGTTTCTGTACGTCGATATCGGCGGTAATCAGCGCGTTATTGCGCTGAAATCGGGGATTTTCCGCCAGTATCGTACCGTTTTCCGCAATCAATGCGCTGCCGGAGTAGATCAGATCACTGGTCGATTCACCGACACCCGCCGACGTATAGATATACCCGCTGATCGTGCGTGCGCTCTGATGAGCGACAAGCTCTCTGCGATAAGGAGCTTTACCTACTAGTGCGTTACTTGCGGAGAGATTGCACAATAGCAACGCCGAATGGCTCGCCTGATAAGAGCTTGGCGGTATCACACTCCATAAATCTTCACAAATCTCAATGCCGACACGTACCTTTTTGTTAAAAAGCAGATCTGTACCAAACGGCACATCTTCACCAAAAAGGCGCATCGTCGCATCTTTCATTCCAAGTCCGCTTTGAAACCACCGCTTTTCGTAAAACTCTTTGTGGTTCGCCAGATAACTTTTAGGAACCACCCCCAAGATTTTTCCCCTTTGCATCACCACGGCACAATTGTAAAGCCGGTTTTCATACCAAAGCGGTGCCCCCACAACGATAATCGTCTGCCATTCGGACGTTTTACGCATCAGGGTACGAAAACCTTCCTTGATTGCACTGTGCAAACTCTCCTGAAAAAAGAGATCGCCGCAACTGTATCCGCAGATCCCAAGCTCCGGGAAAACGACAATCGCCGCTTTCTCCTCTTCCGCTTCACCCGCAAGCGAGATAATCTCCTCTACATTTGACAAAACATCAGCAACCCGCACCTTCGGAACAGCCGCCGCAACCCTGATAAAACCGTACATCCTTTGACTCCTTTCACGACTCCTGACTATCGGAAAAAGTGTCATATTGTACCACTTTTCACGGCAGACACCCTTAAAACGTTTCAGGTTATAATCGCTTCATGAACTATATCGGATCGAAGCGCAGACTCTCTCCCTTTCTCTTTGAGACCATTTCAAAAGTTGTCGGCGATCTTTCGGATAAAATCTTCTGCGATATGTTCGCCGGTACGGGAATCGTCGGACGCACTTTCAAAAGCAAAGTCAAAAAAGTCATCAGCAATGATCTGGAATATTACAGCTATGTTCTCAACCGTAACTACATAGGCAATCATCGCCCTTTTCTCTATGAAGAAGTACTCGAAAAACTCAATTCCCTTCCGCCGCAGAAAGGATTTATCTACCGACACTACTGTCTGGAAAGCGGTAGCGGGCGTAACTACTTCAGCGGTGAAAACGCGGCAAAGATCGATGCCGTACGCAACGCGATTGAAGCCTATCGGGAAAATGAAGATCTCTACTTTTTCCTGCTCGCATCTTTGCTCGAATCGGCGGACAAAGTCTCCAATACCGCATCGGTTTACGGTTCCTTTCTCAAACATCTCAAACCCACCGCACAGGTTCCGATTCGCATAGAACCGGCAACATTCGAATACAATGATCATCCCCATGAAGTATATAATGAAGACAGCAATCGGTTGATTCAAAAAATTTCAGGCGACATCCTCTACCTCGATCCGCCGTACAACGGACGCCAGTACGGTGCTAACTATCACCTGCTCAATACGATCGCCCGTTATAAAACCGATTTTATTCCCAAAGGTAAAAGCGGAACACACACCGACTATAATCGTTCAATGTACTGCAAAACCAAAAAAGTACACGGTAGTTTTGATCAATTGATAAGAGATGCAAAATTTAAATATATCTTTTTGAGTTATAACAATGAAGGAATGGTGCCGCTTCATGATTTGCAAAAGATTATGAAGCAGTACGGTCGTTACGACCTGGTAACCGTCTCCTACAAACGATTTAAAGCAGATAGCAACCGTCCGCACAAAGCGGAAAAAACCCGGGAATACTTGCACATCCTGGAAAAATCCTAATTCTCCAATACAGCTTTGTAACTTCCTTCTCCCGCTTTAAGCACGGTCAGTCCGTTTCTTCCGTTTGCGACAAATACATAAGGTTCCGAGACTGCCAGCGCATACGCTGTGTCAAAAAGATCGTAACGCCCGATCGTTTTACCGTCTTCCACCGATTTGATCTTAAATCCCTCACGGTCTACAAAATAACAGAGCATATCGAGTTGCACACTCGTATGCGCGAC
The DNA here is from genome assembly GCA_015489185.1 of Campylobacterales bacterium. Lineage (GTDB taxonomy): Bacteria > Campylobacterota > Campylobacteria > Campylobacterales > QNZT01 > QNZT01. The sequence continues at coordinate 17,709 of WGAE01000255.1, read as the reverse complement.
GCCGTTTTCTTCAAAAAGACCGATCGGTCTGGCATCGTAGGGGTTTGTTACATCAAACGTCATAACCGACTCGTAACGACTCCATGTCTGCGACTGATAAGAGGCGTAAAGAATATTGCCGTCAAGTTCGACGTGGTTGATATATTGCGGTGTTTCATAGCGTCGGATCAAAACGGGTCTGTAGGGATTGCTGACATCGACAATATTGACACCCCTGTCACCCGAAGCGATATAGGCGGTTTCACATGCATCATCCAGCACAATATCGACTGCCGTTCCCTCCAGGGACATGGCAGCAATCTCCGTTACTGAAATATGGTCTGGTATGCGTGTCGCTTTGATCTGTTCCGTGGTATCTGAAAGTGTTTCATATACTTCCTCCGGCGATCCTTCCTGTGTCGTACCTCCCGTCGACCCGCAACCGACCCAGTAGAGCAACAAACTGATCACGATCAATAGTTTTTGCATTGTGACTCCTTACCGTATGGCTTTCTCTCAGTATACAACTTAATTTTACCTTTGTCCACAAAACTTTACTTTTTATAAAAGAAAATGGCTCGTTTTTTTCCTCTGTGTTACCGTTGGGCACATCTAACGACCATAATGGTATAATTTGCCAATTTTTGATAAAGGGATCTCATGGCAAATGTACTCATCATCGGAGCCGGAGGCGTGGGACGTGTGGTCGTGCACAAATGTGCGCAAAACAGCGATACGTTCGGCAAAATCACACTCGCCAGCCGCACACTCTCCAAATGCGAACTCTATCAACAGGAGGTCAAAGAGCGCTACGGAGTCGATATTGACATCGCACAGGTCGATGCGGACAGCATCAAAGAACTGGTAAATCTCATCGAACAGACCAAACCCGACGTGGTGCTCAACATCGCCCTGCCTTATCAGGATCTGACGATCATGGAGGCGTGTCTGCAAACGGGTGTGCACTACCTCGACACCGCCAACTACGAACACCCCGATACCGCAAAATTTGAGTATAAAGAGCAGTGGGCATACGACGACAGATACAAAGAGAAGGGAATTATGGCGCTGCTTGGAAGCGGTTTCGATCCGGGTGTGACCAACGTCTTTTGTGCCTACGCACAAAAACACTACTTCGACGAAATACACACCATCGACATCCTCGACTGCAACGCCGGAGATCACGGGTATCCGTTTGCGACCAACTTCAACCCTGAAATCAACCTTCGGGAAGTGAGCGCCAAAGGGCGTTACTGGGAAAACGGCAAGTGGATCGAAACCGAACCGATGGAGTTCAAGATGGTCTGGGACTATCCGCAGATCGGTCCGCGAGACAGCTATCTGCTCTATCATGAAGAGATGGAATCGCTGGTCAAGCATATCAAGGGGCTTAAGCGCATCCGTTTCTTTATGACATTCGGGGAGAGTTATCTGACTCACATGAAGTGCCTGGAGAATGTCGGAATGCTGGGAATCGAAGAGGTTGAACACAACGGCTGCAAAATCGTTCCGATCCAGTTTCTCAAAACGCTCCTTCCCGATCCCGCCACACTCGGTGCACGCACCAAAGGCAAAACCAACATCGGGATTGTTGCCGAGGGGATCAAGGATGGACAAAAACGTAAAATCTATATCTACAACGTCTGTGATCATGAAGAGACCTACAAAGAGACCCTCTCGCAGGCGGTCAGCTACACCACGGGCGTACCCGCGATGATCGGTGCCAAAATGATGGTCGAGGGCAAATGGATGTGCCCGGGAGTTTACAATATGGAACAGTTCGACCCTGATCCGTTCATGGAAGCGCTAAATCAGTACGGTTTACCGTGGCATATTGAAGAATTATGATAGAATACTAAAATTTTTAAATTAGAGGTGACAAAATGCAACAAATCGATATGAATTCACCGGAATTTCATGCAGAACTCGAAAAGACACAAAAATTTACGGACAAAGTTTGCAAACAGTTCGGCTGGGTCTACAACCCCAACGAAGAGGTTAACGAAGCGATTGTGATGGGACTGGCACGCCATAAACTACTCTACGGCAAACGCTTCTGTCCCTGTTTCATGGTGATCGAAGATCCCGAAACAGGAAAACATAAAAGCGCCGACGATCGCATCTGCCCCTGCAAACCGGCGATCGAAAAAGAGATCCCCGAAGAGGGAGTTTGTCACTGCGGTATCTTCTGTACCCCGGAATATGCCGAAGCACACAAGGAAGAGGCGAACTCCTGAGTTTATCAGCGGTGTAAAGTAACCGTTGTCTCCACTTCCTGCGCATCAAAAATCAGCGCCTCTTCGTCGGCTGAACGAAGGGTGTAGCTGTTTTCAAAAAACGCCCAGACCGCATCGTCCGCGTACTCGAACTCCTTGCAGCTTGCAAGGTCAATTGCCGGTGCAATGCGGCTTTGTGAAAAAGAGAGTTTTTTACCCTCGACGCGATAACGTGCGGTCAACCTCTGACAATCCGCATACGCCACCACTTCACGCTCGCCAAAACGCATATCGATCGAATATCGGCGTATACCCGGCATATCCCAACTTTCTGAATCCAATCTTTTCAGATCACAGGTGATCGCCTTCCATCTCTCTTCGCGCAATACCTTTCGCAAATCTTTCGGCAAAGAGGCGAGGGTTTGCAGATCCGATTTTTTAGCCGCCGTGGTTGTAATATCGACATTCATATTTTCCCCGCTGCCTGAATCACACCCCTGCAACAGAAATAAAGAGAGTATTATAATATAAACAAACCGATTCATGAAACAAACCTTTTTGTTTTATATCGACATTTTAAGTAACTATTTTAATCTTTATCAATCGATAACGATAATATGCTATACTCACTACAGAAATTGTATTCGAGGAACACTTCATGAAGTCGATTATTCGATGGATGCTACCGTTATTACTACTGTTGACGCTGACTGCCTGTACGCCGAAATACAAAACCGTCTACACCTACGTCAAACCCGATAATCCAAAAACCGTTGCCTGTGTGCAGAAGTGCAAAGAGAACCTGACTACCTGCAGAAAACTTTGTCAGGCAAATTTTGAAATCTGTGCACAAAAAGCAAAAGTGCACGCAAAACAGATATACGAAAAGAAGTTGCAAAATTATTACAATGCCCTGGAGCAATATACCCGCGATCTGGAACGTTATCAACTGGAAAGCGATCTCTTCTGGTACAATGATTTCTACTACTATCGCAACGGCATCGGCTTTTACGGTCCGTTTGCACCTGCAATCATCATACGTCCCAGACCCTACTATACTTTACAGCGTCCCGTCAAACCCTCTTTAGAACAGGAGATTCTGCGCACACAACTTAAAGAGTGTCAAGTAGACTGCCGCTGTTTACCAAGTTATGACAACTGTTATAAAAGTTGCGGCGGAAAGATCATTGAAAAAAAAGTGTGTATTCAAAACTGTCCGAAATGAAAAAGAGTATATTGATTACCGGCTGTTCAAGCGGTATCGGCTACTACTGCGCCAAAAAGCTGCGAAGCGACGGATACCGCGTTTTTGCGACGGCACGCAACCCCAAAGATGTCGATCGGCTCCTTTGTGAAGGACTGGAGTCATTCCAGCTTGATCTAAACGATTCCACCTCAATCACCAATGCGGTGAAAGAGGTCAAAAGACGTACAAACGGTTCGCTTTTCGCACTTTTTAACAACGGTGCCTACGGACAACCGGGTGCCGTTGAAGATTTGCGAAGAGATGTGCTGCGTAAACAGTTTGAGACCAACCTTTTCGGCACTCATGAACTGACTGCAAGTATATTGCCGATGATGCGCAAACAGGGATACGGTCGCATCATACAGAACAGTTCGGTACTCGGTTTCGTCTCTTTACGATTTCGCGGCGCTTACAACGCCAGTAAATATGCCCTTGAAGGGCTTAGCGACACACTGCGACTTGAGCTTGAGGGTAGCGGCATCTATGTCACACTGATCGAACCGGGACCGATACGCAGTGATTTTCGTAAAAACGCCCTGCAAAAATTTTTGCAAAATATCGACAGAGCACACTCTATTTTCAAAGCAGAATATCACAAAAAGCTGGAGGCGTTACAAAGCGATAAAGACGCACCCTTCACCCTTTCTGAAGATGCCGTCTACCGGGCAGTTAAAAGAGCACTGGAAGATCCGATACCCAAAGCACGCTACCGGGTAACAGTGCCGACAACTTTCTTTTGGTATATGAAGCGTCTGTTACCCACCCGTGCGCTCGACGCAATTTTACGCAAAGTAGAGTAGACAGATGTTTTTCATCTTGGCTTCATATAAACGTGCTATGATACGCAAAACGATTTTGATACACTAAAAAAGGAAATATATGTCCGTACGGCTGAGTATTGTCATCCCTTTTCACAATGAATCGGAAAATATTACACCGTTGATCGACAAAGTCGACCAGACCCTGCAAAAGATGCAAATAACTTCTGAAATCGTCGCCGTAGACGATGCCAGCACCGACGATACTTATGCAATTTTACGTAACCTCCAAAAACGTTACCCAAACCTCAGGGTACTACATCATCAGCGTAACTGCGGACAGAGTACTTCCGTTGTGACGGGTGTGCGTAACGCCAAAGGGGAGTTGATCGCGACACTTGACGGAGACGGACAAAACGACCCTGCCGATATTCCAAACCTCTACGACGCACTGATCAACGCAAACAACCCCAAACTGAAAATGGTTGCGGGATACCGTAAAAACCGCAAAGATACCATCTTCAAACGGTGGGGATCGAAACTTGCCAACGCCGTACGCAGCCGACTGCTCAAAGATAATACGCCCGATACCGGCTGCGGGTTGAAACTTTTCTACAGAGAGACTTTTTTACGTCTACCCTATTTCGACCATATGCACCGTTTCCTGCCCGCACTCGTACAGCGCGACGGCGGTGAAGTGATCTCCGTCGAAGTGACCCACCACCCAAGAGTACACGGCAAATCACACTATAACAATCTCCAACGCCTTTGGGTCGGTATCATCGACCTGGCGGGTGTGATCTGGCTAATTCGCAGATCGTGCAAGGCAGAGGTGATCGAAACACAAAAGGATACCGATGAGTAACGAAACGATATGGCTGGTCATAGGTTTTCTGGGGCAACTCTTCTTTTCGATGCGCTTCATTGTCCAGTGGATCGCAAGTGAACGTGAAAAACGCAGTATCATACCGATCGCTTTTTGGTATTTCAGCTTGCTTGGCGGCACTACCCTGCTGGCATACGCGATCTACCGCAGAGATCCCGTGTTTATCCTGGGGCAATCACTGGGTGTTTTCATCTATTCGCGCAATCTCTATCTGATCTACAAAGAGAAAAAGCTTACTTCATGAACAAAAATCTGCTTATTGCCTCGTTGATCCTGATTATCGGCGCGGCTGCCGGAATCTGGTTCAGACCGTTGATGATCATCGATGAAACACGCTATATCGGTGTCGCGTGGGAGATGTTTGACAAACATTCGTTTCTCGTACCTTTAATTAACGGTGAACCCTACCATCATAAGCCGCCGTTTCTGTTTTGGCTAATGCATCTGGACTGGTGGCTTTTCGGTGTCAATGCGACTTCCGTGCGTTTTATTTCACTCATTTTCGGACTGGGAAGCCTCTTTTTGACATACCGTATCTACCGTCTCTTGTGGCGCGACGACAGAGAGGGCGCTTCCTTTGCACCGCTGCTTCTTGCGGGAAGTTTCGTCTTTATGTTTTACACATCGCTGCTGATGTTTGATGTGGTTTTAACCTTTTGGGTCCTTGTCGGTATGCTCGGTATTCTCGAGGCATATCACAAACCTTCACGCAAATCGTTCATACTGATTGCCCTTTCGGTGGGCTTTGGTATTCTGACCAAGGGTCCGGTCATACTTGTGCATCTGCTGCCTGTGATACTGTTTGCAAAACTTTGGATGGAAAAGATTCCACAAAAATTCTTTCTCGGTTTTTCACTCGCAACACTTACGGGAATCGGCATCGCACTGCTTTGGGCGATTCCCGCGGGCATTGCAGGAGGAGAAGCCTACCGAAACGCAATATTCTGGGGGCAAACCGCAAACAGGGTTGTGAAATCGTTTGCCCACCAGCGCCCGTTCTGGTGGTATCTGCCTATTTTACCGCTGCTTGCGTTTCCCTGGTTTTTACTTAAACATCTCTGGCAGGGAACAGGTGGATATAAGATAGAACGGGGGACCCGTTTTTTGCTGGTATGGCTGGTCAGTGTGATTCTCATTTTCTCTTTTATTAGCGGTAAACAGGTACACTATCTGTTGCCCGAAATACCCGCTTTCGCACTGCTTGGCGCACGGTGGTTGCAACACCGCTTCACCGCACAAAAAGAGACATTTCAAAGCACATATATCGGACAGTTCTATATTGTTTTTGCTATTGCACTTGCAATCGCCTATATTTTCGTGCACCAAAAACTACACTTTGCAATCACGCCGGCACAGATTGTTATCGTTTCACTCCTGTTACTCGGTACCGGCATTGTGTTACTAAAATACCGTTTTCACTCGTTTGAAAGATTGCTACAAGCGATTGCGGCATCTTCAGCGATTTTGATGTTCGCACTGCACTTTCTGCTTGCCGACTATTTTCACAAACAGGACATGACTCCTTTCGCACGGAAAATCGCCGCTTTACAACAATCCGGAATTCCCGTCATACATTTGAAAAAGTACCACAATCAGTTCGCGTTTCCCGGCAGACTGCATGACAAAATCGTAGTTTTAAAGGAGAAAGAGAAACAGCGGGAATACTTCCAAAAACATCCCGAAGCGGTAGTGATCCTTTACAAAAAACCGCATGAACGATACAATGAAGAAGTTGTGTTAGCAAAAGGATATTTTCGAAGCAAACATCTCCTTTTGGTCAAAGTCAAAGATCTCGAAAAACTATAGATCGTATACACCCCATCCGTGCATCTTTTGCGCACTCAATACTTTATAATCCGCAAACATATCGTCGATGGGGTTGATTGCGACAAAATTACCTTTTTCAAGTAACGCTTCAAGTGCAGGAAAATCCGCTTCTTCTTCCGGTATAAAAAAAAGTATCTTCGCCGCGTTTTTGGCAATCGCATAGATTTTTTTCAAAAAAAGTTGCGGATTATCCAATTTTAACGGATCAATTTCGATATAGATAAAATCATACAGTTTCGAATGCTGATTGTACCGCTGCTGTTTGTAGCTGATCTCTCTTGTCTGTGAAACTCCCGCTTCATGAAGTGATTTGACAAATGCACCGTTTGTCGAAACCGGATGGTAAGTATATCCTTTCTCTTTAGCAAACGTATTGATCATCCCGCAAAACGCCTCTCCGTCATCCGCCATATGAAATATCGCCACCCCGGGATAGTCGGGGATGATCGATACCAGTTTATCCAACTCTTTTTGTGAAATATTTTGCATTTTCCCCTCTCACTCTATAACATAAATTGTGCTATGATTATAACAAACATTGCAGAGGTTTATATCATGAAATATAAAATTTTATTATCGCTTTTGACAATCGTTTCATTTTCACAAGCGATTGAGCTACGTATCGGATCGGGAAGTTTCGGCTGGGATATGCAAATGCCGTTTGTAGATGCCGATTTCAGTCTCGATACAAACGTCTACTCAATCAGTGAAAACCATAACAATTTCGGACAATCAAACTTCTACTATTTTTACAATGCGGATATTTTCCAGTCCGACTTCATGGATAAAATGACGACCTTCGTCACTCAACCCCTGACATACAATTTTCCACTCTTCGGTTCTTTCAACGACGCAGCCGCAAAATATACTTCCATTCCGCTTCCGGCAGATTATAAAATACGTGGTTTTGACCTCAATTTCGGTATCGGATACGATATTTTACACAATGAAAAAGCAATTTTCGGTGCCGGTATCAACACCGGTATTTCTCTGCCTGTCATGAAGATGGAAAACCTGCAAAAAAGCGCTAAACTGACCTACGACTTGCTTGACAAAACCGAAACATCCATCTCAACCTACAAACTAGGCATGATTTTGCACGCAAGTTATCAATTTACCTCTGCGATCACCGTTTTCGGCAGCTACGGCATGGGCTTTCAAACCGGATCGATCGAAAACGACTGGGTTAAGTCCTCTTTCGATGCAGACGGTAGTTATACAACATTTGACTGTAACCTGCGATTTACCCCCTGGCAAACAACCAAAGATCTCGGCTGGATCCGACTCGACCCGAAACTCTTCTTCACACTTGGATATAGTCACAAAAGCTGGAGTATGAACAACGTCAAAATCAATACCTTCAATATTGCGCAATTTGACTCGGGCGGTCTTTTTGCACTCGATTTCGACAGTAGCAGTTTCTACTTAGGTGCGGGTTATGATTTTTAATTTTTATTTTTTTTAATTGTGTTTTTCACAAAAACTGAGTATAATCATCTGTTTTAGGAAGATCAAAGGGGAGATAAGGCGATGATCGACAGAAAGAGAATCTACAATCCGGACTCCAATGAGCACGTCAACGAAAGAAAAATTTTCGGCGGAAATCCGACCGGTATCTTTGAACTTAACGATATCAAGTACCAGTGGGCATATAACCTGTGGGATCTGATGCTCAATAACACCTGGTTTCCCAAAGAGGTCGACATGACAGGAGATGTCAGAGACTATAAACTTCTGACGGAAGCGGAAAAAAACGCCTACGACAAAGCCCTTTCGCAACTGATCTTCATGGATTCACTCCAAACTAACAACCTGATCGATAACGTCAACCCGTATATTACATCTCCCGAAATCAATCTGATCCTTGTCAGACAAGCTTTTGAAGAGGCGCTGCACTCCCAAAGTTATGCTGTCATGGTCGATTCTATCTCCCAAAATACCGAAGAAATATACGATATGTGGCGCCAGGATGCACAACTTAAAAACAAAAACGACAACATCGCAAAAGTCTATGAGGAGCTTGCCGAAAATCCGACCGATGAAAATATTGTCAAAGCGATGTTCGCCAACCAGATTCTGGAGGGTATCTACTTTTACAGCGGATTTACGTTCTTCTATACGCTGGCAAGAAGCGGGAAAATGCTCGGTTCAGCACAGATGATTCGTTTTATCCAAAGAGACGAGATCACCCACCTGCTGATCTTCCAGAATATGATCAATGCAACCAAGCGTGAACGCCCCGATCTCTTTACACCTGAATTGATTGATGACGTGTATGAAATGTTCGAAAAAGCGGTCGATTTGGAGATTACATGGGGGCAATATATTACCGAAGGGCAGATCCTTGGGCTGACCAACGAAATTATCGATAGCTACATCAAATATCTGGCGGATCAAAGATTGCATGCCGTCGGACTGAAAAAACTTTACAATGCCGAACATCCGATCAAATGGGTCGACAGTTTTTCAAAATTTAACGACCAGAAAACGAACTTTTTCGAGGGGAACGTCACCAACTACTCCAAAGGAAGCCTCAGTTTTGACGACTTCTAAAAAGGAGTTGATCGCCCTTCAGTTCCCCTTTTTCGAAGATCGCTACGAAGAGAACCTGCAAACTCTGCTTTCACTTATCGACAAGAGTCCCAAAGAGAGTGTTGTCGTTGCACCGGAACTTTGCCTGACCAATTTCAGCTTTTCAAAGATGGAAAAGGCGGCGGCTTTTTGCAAAACAGCTAAACCTGAAATACTCAAACGCTCCAAAGATCGTGTGATCTCCTTAACGATAACCGAAAAGATCGACGGCAATTACTACAACAGTGCCAAAATTTTCTATCGTGGCAAAGAGTTACACACACAACCGAAAGTCAAACTTTTTTCTTTTGGAGAGGAAGACAAATACTTCACACCAGGCAATCCTGAAAAAATTCAAATAGTTGAAATTGACGGGTTACGATATGCGATTTTAATCTGTTTTGAGATAAGATTCATTGACCTTTGGCTCCGAATACAGGGAGCCGATATCATTATGATTCCGGCACTTTGGGGAAAACTGCGTAAAGAGCAGCTCGAAGCGATTACCAAGTCGATGGCGATACTCAATCAGGCTTTTGTCGTCGTAGCGGACAGTGCCAATGACGATATGGCAAAATCTTCGGGAATTATCACGCCGTTTGGTAAAACATATCGTAACGATGACGCACGTTATATCTCCCACCTTGCAGATCTCAAAGAGATCAAAAAAATGCGCAGATATATGGACATAGGACTTACATGATTCGAAAACATTTGCAAAACAATTCACTCCATCTGCACAAATGTGAAGAACTTGCACGTGAAATCAACGCCGTCTTCCCGCTTTCACCGGAAGTACAGCGAGCCATCGCCCAGACCGAACGTGAAATTTTCGTCCCCAGAGGTTTCAAACATCATGCTTACAAACTCGACGCACTTCCGCTCTCCTCCAACCAATGGATCAGCTCTCCGCTGACAGTCGCGAAAATGACCGAAGCACTCGCTCCGCAAAATGTTGATTCCGTACTCGAGATCGGTTGCGGAAGCGGTTACCAGGCGGCAGTTCTCAGTAAACTGTTTCGGCGTGTCTTTACAATCGAACGGATCGAAAAGTTACTGATGGAAGCAAGAGAGCGTTTCAAACAGCTCGGTCTGACCAATATCAATACCCGCTTTGACGACGGCACCAGAGGATGGCGCAGTTACGCTCCTTATGACCGTATCCTCTTCTCGGCATCTGCCAAAGAACCGCCCGTATCACTCTTCGACCAGTTAGCCGACGGCGGCATTCTGGTCGCTCCGATCGAGGAGAACGGACAGCAGGTCATCACCCGTTTCATCAAAAACGGCAATAAAATTAAAGTCCAGAAACTTGACAGCTGTCTTTTTGTTCCTGTGAAAAACGGTATTGAGCGCTAACTAATTATAAAATTAAACTTTTTTTTACTTTCTTCCGATATAGTTACAGGCATATTAATCTTTACGAAGAAAAAGTAAGGTATGCAAGATGTATAAACAGTTTTTATTGATATTTTTTTTAGGACATCTTATATTAAACGCACAAAATTTGCTACAAAATGGCGATTTTGAAACGGGAAAACGTGGATGGAGTTTCGAACCCGGCAGTCATGAACAGATTACTTCACAAAGCCATACCGGCTCAAAAGCCATCTCTCTTAAAACCGGAGGCATTTATCAGGATGTAGACGAAAATATCCCTGTCCAGGGCAACACAAACTATATTTTAACCGGATACTACAAAACCAAAAACAGTGTCGACGGCATCTGGCTCGGACTGGTCTATATGGATGCCGATTGGAACACGCTTTATGAGACGGAAATTGCACTCGATACCGCAAAAACCGATTATACCCCTTTTCTGCTCTACTCCAAAGCCCCCGCGGGCAGCAGATATCTATCGTTTTGGACATGGTCCGATGCATCCGGCGGTAGAACTTTTTTCGATACCCTTAAACTTTATCCGTCCAATAGCGTGGCAGGTAATCACGCACCTGTCATTACAGACATTCCGGATCAATCCGCGGAAACGGACGCACCGATTTCGCTACAGGTATCGGCGAACGATGCCGATAACGACACATTGATCTACGCTTTGCAAAACGCACCAGAAGGAATGGTCATTGATCCTAAAACCGGTCACATCGGCGGATCGGTTTCAAATCCGGGTACATATACGATCACCGTCGTTGTCACTGATGAAAAAAGCGGTGTTACGACAAAAAGATTCAACTGGACATTTCATGAAGCGGCACCGGATCCGTGTAATATTCTCAAAAATAGTGATTTTGAAACCGGATCGATGCAGCACTGGGATGTCTATGCCGAATATCGTTTCGATGCAGATGCACAACATGGTGCTTCCGCAATCAGACTCAAAAGCGGCGGCTTCGATCAGACACAAAAACTGACTGCAGAAAACAAAACGACCCTCCAACTCACTGGATATGCAAAAACGATTGGTTCAATTAACGGTGCTTGGGTCGGACTTGTCTTTTATGACAAGGACAACAACGTCGTCGGTTCCAACGAAATTACCCTACGACCTTCATCTGTCTATCAGCCCTTTATCGTCAATGCGACCGTACCACAAAATGCCGATGCCGTACAGGCATGGGTGTGGATGGAATCGGACTCAGGAGAGTTAATGCTAGACAATTTGAAAATCGCGAATGCAAGCTGTTTTAACTATGTCATTCCCTCCTCTCTGCCACCAGGCGGGCTTTCGGTTTCACAAGTACCGCAGTTTGTCGTAATCGGATTTGACGACAACACGAAATCAGAAGGTATTCAGTGGGCACTCGATCTGTTTAAAAACAAAAAGAATCCTGACGGCAGCGATGCCAGAGTCAGTTTCTATTTCAACACAAAAGGTATGCACGAATGGATCGAAGATGACCCAACCGCATTGTTAAATGCAATTAAAGCACTTAAGAACAGTGGTCATGAAGTAGGAAACCACACTTACGGTCACCATAGCGACATTGACAGCAGTGACTGGGACACCTTCGTCAATACGATCATCCACCTGAACAAGACAAAGTGGCAATCCAAAATTGCTGATGCAACAAATGATCTCGTGTCACTCACAGGATTTACACGAAACGATATTGTCGGTTTCAGAGCCCCCTACCTGCTCTATAACCAAAATCTGTTTGAGGTATTGAAAACACAAAATTTCCTTTACGACTGCTCGATCGAAGAGGGATATGCACCGCAATTTGACGGAACCAATTTCCGATGGCCATATCAACTTGACGGTGGATCGCCCGGGCATAACGAAAGCTGGAACAACAATCCAGAAAACCCGCATGCCGTTTCGATTGAACCTGTACCCGGATTGTGGGAGCTTCCAAATCCGGTTTTGATGATTCCAAATGACAGTACCTGTACGCGCTACGGCATTCCAAAAGGGTTATGGAAACGTATTAAAAAACGTCTGCCTTTTGTTGAGGATCATAAAATTACCGGTTTCGACTACAATCTCTGGAGCGGTGCACAACTGACTAAAACCGAAGTATTGGGCATTTTAAAATACAACCTGGATCTTCGGTTGCAGGGAAATCGCTCACCGTTTATGTTCGGCGCACACACCCAGTACTATACACAAGAGTGGGCAGAGGCACATAGCCCTAACGCAACCTATCAGGAGATGCGCGAAGCAATCGCGGAATTTGTCGATTATGCACTCTCCAAATCTGTTGTACGTATCGTTCCGGGAAATCATATTATCTCATGGTGCAAGAACCCCGTACCGCTTCAGGGAGGTCAATGATGAAACGTTTTATATTTGCATATCTTGTTGCAATAACAACAATATTCTTTCATGGCTGCGGAGGAGGTAGCGGCTCTTCAGAGAGCTCGGACAACAGCCGCACCAAACGCACACTGGACAACCAATCGAAGAAATTTTTCGGTTATCTTGCCGATGCCAATGTCAAAATCTATCTGCTGCAAAACGGAAAGAAAAAACTCCTGTTTAGCGAAAAAACAAGTAGCGGCAATACACTCGACAAAATCGGTAACTTCAACAGACATATTGATGCAATGCATCCGGGCAATTACTATCAGATAGAGATCACCGGCGGTCAAAGCTGGGATGCCGACGGTGACGGCGTTAAAGATACTCAGCCGACCCCTTCCCACGATACCTGGCGCACAATCTATAAAGGACATCAACGTCATATCGGCTGGTGGAGCATACCGCAACTAAAAACCGTCAGCAATTTAGAACAGAAAATTTCCGTACATTAACTTTTTGTGGATAAAATCCGATTTACATAAAAAGGACTTTTCATGAAAGTGATAGAAGATTTTATCCACAAAGAATCGAGCGCGGGTATACTGCTGATACTCACAACCCTTCTGGCACTCTTTTTACAAAACAGTTTTTTCTCAGATCTCTACAACAGTTTTTTACATACCCATGTCGAAATCCGTTTCGGTGATCTACAGATCGCAAAACCTCTGCTGTTGTGGGTCAACGACGGATTGATGGCTATTTTTTTCTTTTTGGTAGGTTTGGAAGTAAAAAGGGAAGTTTTGGAAGGACACCTCTCCTCCCTGGGACAAATTGCCCTACCCGGCATCGCTGCTCTTGGAGGTATGGTAGTTCCTGCACTAATTTACATCGCATTCAATGGTAGTGACTCTTTCGCACTTAACGGCTGGGCAATTCCAACCGCAACCGATATCGCATTTGCGCTGGGTATCCTCTCTTTGCTGGGAAATCGTGTACCGGTTTCGCTCAAAATATTTCTAATGGCACTCGCAATCATCGACGATCTTGGCGCGATTATTATTATCGCACTCTTTTATACGAGCGAACTCTCCACTGTTTCCATTGCCGTTGCATCAGCGGCACTGGCAGTACTCTTTGTCATGAACCGTATGAAAGTCGCCCGCAAAGCCCCATATATTCTTGTCGGCATCGTACTTTGGGTGAGTGTCCTGAAGTCCGGCGTCCATGCAACACTCGCAGGTGTGGCGCTGGCTTTTATGATTCCGATGGTTTCAAAAGATAAAGAGGGCAATACCTTCTCAATGGCAAAAGAGATGGAACATGATCTACACTACTGGGTAGCCTTTTTCATATTACCGCTTTTTGCGTTCGTCAATGCCGGTGTCGATCTTCGCAGTATCGAACCAAAAGAGATGCTGGGCACTGTACCGATGGGAATTATGCTGGGGCTTTTTCTGGGTAAACAGCTTGGTGTATTCGGATTTTCCTGGCTCGCCATCAAAACGGGATTGGCGAAACTTCCAAAAGATAGCAGCTGGATGCAACTATACGGTGTAGCGGTTTTGACAGGTATCGGATTTACAATGAGTCTCTTTGTTGATTCACTCGCTTTTAACGATACACAGGTTTATCATTTTGCGGATAAGCTGGCGATTTTACTTGGCTCTTTTTTGTCGGGAATCGTAGGGTATCTGATACTAAAAATAAGTAAGTCATCCACAAAGTGACAGAGGGGGATCATCCCGCTGTCACCTGTTTGATTACTTCATCGTACTCTTGATATGATCAACAAACTCAGTAATATCATCATGAAGCGCCTGTAAATCCTCTTCGTGCTCTACCTCATCCGCCAGTATTTGACTGACGATGTCATAGGTGACGATATCTTTGTCTTTGGTCAGATCCGCCAGTGCCGAATAGGTGTCGATCGCACACTGCTCCCCTTTGATCGCATCTTCCAGAATCGCCACGACATCAAAATCCTGTGGCGCTTCGTATCCGCAGTTAGTATGGGTGAACCACTCCTGCGGACTCAGCAGCGGCGTACCGCCCAGCTGTAAAATTCTCTGCGCCACCATGTCGGCATGCCTGAGTTCGTCTGCCGCATGCTGATCCAGCTCCGCGATCGCCGCATCTTTCATGATCCCTTTGATCACTTTGGCCTCTATGTAGTACTGATAGTAGGCCAGCCACTCGTCCGCATAAGCTTTGTTGAGCAGTCTGATCACCTCATCAATCTCGATCCCTTTGATGATTGCGTTGCCATGTTTTGCCATTTTTTTCTCCTTTTCTTAGTTTGGTTATTACTGGAAAAATTTTTTCTTATAAAATTGTATAATAGTCTTGCTTAGACCGACACTATCCTATTGTGCGTTCATGTTTGGGCAGATCGAAACGATCCAGACGCATCACCTTCGCCCATGCCTTGATGAAATCGTGCACAAACTTCTCTCTGTTATCCTCCTGTGCATAGAACTCCGCCTGTGCGCGCAGCTGTGAATTGGCACCAAACACCAGATCGACTCGGGTCGCGGTCCATTTCGGTATGCCGGAGTCCCGCACATACCCCTCAAAATGCTGCTCTTCTTCATCGATCGGTCGCCATTCGATACCCATATCAAGCAGATTGACGAAAAAGTCGTTACCGAGAACACCCGGTGTTTCGGTCAGAACCCCGTAGTTCTCCTCTCCGCTGACGGCACCGAGAGCACGCATACCGCCGATAAGCACCGTCATCTCCGGCACGCTCAGTGTCAGTTGCTGTGCTTTGTCGATCAACGCCTCTTCCGCACGGATGTTGCATCGACGATCCAGATAGTTTCGAAAACCGTCGGCGAAAGGTTCGAGCCATGAAAAGGCGAAAGTATCGGTCTGCTCCTGCGTCGCATCCGTCCGGCCCGGTGCAAACGGCACTTCCACTTCATAACCCCCGAGCCTTGCCGCCTCTTCGATCGCCGCCGCACCGCCCAGCACGATCATATCCGCCAGAGAGATCCGTTTGTCATCCGTTTGCTTCGCGTTGAAGGCAGCGCGTATCTGTTCCAGTCGCTTCAGCGTCTCTGCCAGCCGTTTCGGTTCATTCGCTTCCCAGCTTCTTTGCGGCTCCAGTGCGATGCGTGCGCCGTTGGCACCGCCACGCTTGTCCGAATTGCGAAATGTCGAGGCGGAAGCCCAGGCGGTATAGACCAGATCACGCACCGAAAGTCCGGAGGCGATAATCTCCTTTTTGAGATGTGCGATATCCTCCGCATCGACAAGGGCATGATCTACATGCGGTATCGGATCCTGCCAGATCAGATCTTCGTCCGGTACCTCCGGTCCAAGATAGCGCGATTTTGGCCCCATATCACGATGGGTCAGCTTGAACCATGCACGGGCAAAAGCGTCGGCGAATGCCGCCGGATCGTCATGAAAACGCTTGCTGATCTTGCCAAACTCCGGATCCATCCTGAGTGCGAGATCGGTGGTGAGCATGATCGGTTTGTGCTTCTTCTCCGGATCGAAGGCGTCTGGTACCATATCCTCTTCGTCCGGATTGACCGCTTCCCACTGCCAGGCACCTGCGGGACTTTTGACCAGATTCCAGTCGTACTTGAAGAGCAATCGCAAAAAGCTGTTGTCCCACCGCGTCGGTGTGGGGGTCCAGGAACCCTCCAATCCGCTCGTGATCGTATCGGGCCCTTTGCCCGTTTTGTAACTGTTCTTCCAGCCGAGCCCCTGCTCCTGCAGCGGTGCCGCTTCCGGTTCCGGTCCCAGATGGGAGGCGTCGGCGGCACCGTGATTTTTCCCAAATGTATGTCCGCCCGCGATCAACGCGACTGTCTCCTCGTCGTTCATACCCATACGCCGGAAACTTTCACGAATATCTTTTCCCGCTTCCAGGACATTGGGCTCTCCACCGGGCCCTTCGGGATTGACGTAAATAAGCCCCATCTGCACAGCCGCCAGTGGATTATCGAGTTTGCGCCCCTCTCTATGGCGTTCATCGGCCAGCCACTCCTGCTCCGAACCCCAGTAGATATCCTCTTCGGGACCCCAGATATCTTCCCTGCCGCCGCCGAACCCGAAGGTTTTGAATCCCATATCTTCCAGTGCCACGTTTCCGGCCAGAATCATCAGATCCGCCCATGAAATCTTGTTGCCGTACTTCTTTTTCACCGGCCATAGCAGGCGTCTTGCCTTATCGAGATTGGCGTTGTCCGGCCAGCTGTTGAGCGGCGCAAACCGCTGACTTCCAGTCCCCCCGCCGCCGCGACCGTCCATGATACGATAGGTTCCGGCACTGTGCCACGCCATGCGGATAAAGAGCGGCCCGTAGTGGCCGTAGTCGGCCGGCCACCACTCCTGTGATGTACGCATCAACTTTTTAAGATCCGCTTTCAGTGCCTCATAGTCGAGTTTTCCGAATGCTTCAGCATATTCAAACGTCTCATCTTCCGGCCGAAGAGCTTCGTTGTTTTGCTGCAAAATCTTCAAATTGAGCTGATTCGGCCACCATTTGCGCACCGTATCCACTCCTATCGTCG
>WGAE01000254.1 GCA_015489185.1 Campylobacterales bacterium | reverse complement strand
GATCACCAATATCGGCTATTTTTGTACAGATCATAAAGGGATCGTCCGTCACTGGAACAAAACCGCCGAAGCACTTTTTGGATACAGTAAAGAGGAAGCAATCGGAAAAGCGATCGATACGCTGATTATCCCCGAGTATCTGCGTGAAAAATTCAGAAACGACCTGAAAGAGAAGACAGCAATTTATGGAGAAGAAATCGAGTTTCAGGACAAATCCGCCCACACCCTGCTCTTATATACCAATACTGTTTTTACCCGGGAGTATTATCATGCACTTTGCGTCGACTCTAAAGCGTTCAAACTCAGTAAATCCCTTCAGACTGCAATCGCCACAGGAAAAAAGAGCCTGGAGGAAAAAGCAGAGATTATCTTGATTTCCATCGATCGTAACGGATATATCAACGACTTCAACCATTTTGCGGAGCAGTTGACGGGATATAAAAAAGCAGATGTTCTTGGACGTAATTTCGTCGAGCTTTTCGTCCCTCAAAGCTATAAGGAGAAGACCCTCAAGCAGATTCAAAAGAGTTTCGCCTCCAAAAAAATCCTCATGAACAACGATTTCCCCCTGATCTGTAAAAACGGAGAGAAGATCATCGTACACTGGAAC
This sequence comes from Campylobacterales bacterium, assembly GCA_015489185.1. Lineage (GTDB taxonomy): Bacteria > Campylobacterota > Campylobacteria > Campylobacterales > QNZT01 > QNZT01. Next base: position 7,060 of record WGAE01000254.1, on the reverse strand, counting down.
CGTTCACTGATCAACAACCGCAAAGATAAAAAAGGGGCATTATTGCTGGTGGGAGACTACAAAACACCGGCAAACAGTGTACAGGATCGACTGGAGTATCTTGCCAACTACGATGCACTGACTGATCTTCCAAACAAAAACCTACTTTATAACCGCCTCGAAAATGCGATCCATAAAGCGGCACGGCTCAATCAGAATATGATCACGGTCTTTATCAACCTCGATAACTTCAAAGCGATCAATCATACACTGGGATATGCCAAGGGAGATGAACTACTCAAAGAGGTTGCACAGCGCCTTCAGGCAGAACTTCGCGATTACGATACGGTAGCACGTTTTAGCGGAGATGAATTTGTACTATTGTTTGAAAATATTCAGGACGAATTGGCAGCTGCAACCGTAGCGAAACGTATCTCGGAACTCTTTACAGAGCCGTTTCATATAGACGGAAACGAACTGACCGTCAAAATCAATATGGGAATCTCTTTCTTCCCTTCTGACGGAAACGATCCCAAAACATTGATCAAAAACGCCAATATGGCAATGCTTCGTGCAAAAGAAGAGAGCGGCAGCAATTTCCATTTCTTCAAAGCGGAAATTCATGAAGAGATCACCAAACGTATCCAGATGGAATCGAACATTCGCAAGGCGATCCAAAACAGAGAATTTTATGTCGAATACCAGCCGCTGATCGATGCAAAAGAGGAGCGTATTATCGGTGCGGAAGCACTGGTGCGATGGAATCATCCAAAACTCAAAAATATCCCGCCGCTTGACTTCATTCCGGTTGCCGAAGATACAGGGATGATTCTTGAAATCGGTGAGATCGTCCTCAGACAAGCAATCACACAGATGCAACAATGGCACAAAAAAGGTTTTAGCGATCTGAAAATCTCTGTCAACATTTCCGGTGTCCAGTTGCTTCAGAGCAATCTGGAAGAGACAATCGATACTATTCTGAGCCAAACCGGATTTGATCCGAACTATCTGCAACTGGAATTGACTGAAAGTGTTCTGATGCAAAATATCGATCGCGCTTCTGAAGTGCTGCATCGCTTCAAACAAAAAGGGATTCAAATTTCAATCGACGATTTCGGTACGGGATATTCATCGCTCAATTATCTCAAAAAACTTCCGATCGACGCATTGAAAATCGATCAGTCCTTTATTCACAATATTGAAACGGACCAGAGCGACAAAATCATCGTCAATACAGTCATTGCAATGGGACACAGTCTGGGACTTGATGTCGTTGCCGAAGGTATAGAAACAGTTGCCCAAAAAGAGTACTTGCAATCCCATCAGTGTGATATATTGCAAGGCTTCCTTTTCGGTAAGTCTCTCGACTTTCAAACGTTCGAAGCGCTACTCGAAGGGAAACTCGATACGGCAAACGAGAGTGAAGAAACATATGTCGAAGAGATAACATTGCGTAAATATACACAGCCAATGAAAATTAGTTACTAGATTGACGTTTTTATCAAAAAATATATTGACATATTACGTCATCTCTGTTATACTTACGCTGTTGTTCATTTTAACACAAAGGTTTAAGCGTGATCATAGCTTATCTGAGGGGAAGGAATCGCAATTTTTCCATCTCCTGGCAGCAAGAGTATCTTATCAAATATGCTCTAAACAAGGGAATCGCTATTGATCTTACCGAAATTGACGATGATCCTTTTTCAATAGTTTTGGAAGAACGTACCACACTATTGAATTTGCTTCATACACTTAAAAGCGGCGATCGTATCCTGATCTACGATCTTTGGGTATTAAGCAAAAAAGTTGGAGAGTTAACAAAAGTTTTCGATTGCATTTTAAAAAACGATATTGCCATTATTATCGCAAAACAAGATATCGTGATCGATAAAAATGTACCGCTTAAAACGGTTATCTCCCTTCTGTCTACCCAAAGAGAACAGAATCTTCAATCACAAAAACGGGTCATGGGACGTCCGAAAGGAAGCTTTTCACGCTCCAAGTTCGACCCCTACAAAACCCAGATTCTGGAAATGCTGATGCAAGAGATGTCTGTCAGCGAGATCGCAAAAAAGCTTGGTGTCAGCAGAAGTTCTCTGAAGGATTATATCAATTCAAGATCACTTAAAGAGATCATCGATTCCAAAAAAATGCCGCAGATGATACACGCTTATTCAAACGCGGTTCAATCCAATCTTACACGCGAGTGCGATTTGAAAAAAACAAAAATTCAACATAAGGATTCATAATGGCTGATGCAGCAGTAGCGAAGAAGAGCTCCAAAGAGCGAATGGCTGAGTACCTCAAGGGCTGGACCCCTTATCGGTATAAACGGTACTACGTATTTATTATCGCAACGATCTTTTCCCTTGTCATCCCATGGGTAAAAATCAACGGCGCGCACTTCTTTTTGCTCAACTTCGATAAAAAGCAGATACACCTTTTTTTCAGAGTTTTTGATATGCAGGAACTTTACATGATGCCATTCCTGCTTATTTTCGGATTTTTGTTTATCTTCTTTATGACGACGCTTGGGGGTCGTGTCTGGTGCGGTTGGCTTTGTCCTCAGACCATCTTTCGCGTTATCTACCGGGACCTGATTCAAACCAAATTGCTTCATATCCGGAAAAGTATTAAAAATAAACAGAAAGAGCCGGAAGGACAAATAGGGAAAAAGACTATCGGCGTTTTGATATGGTCGATACTGGCATTCATCGCGGCTGCAGATTTTGTCTGGTACTTTGTCCCGCCGGAAGATTTTTTCCAGTATATCAAACATCCATCCGAACACGGTGTCATGATGGGTACCCTCTTTATCGTCGCAGGCTTTTTGATCTACGACATTACCAAACTCAAAGAGGATTTTTGTATCTATGTTTGTCCATATGCAAGGGTACAATCCGTTATGTACGATGAAGAGACAATTCAGACAATTTACAACACCGAACGTGGCGGGCATATTTACAGTGATGACCAGGAGGTCAAGCTTGTACACAACCTCAAAGAGCTTCATGAAAAAGAGAAAGACGCCGAATGTACGATGTGTGATGCCTGTGTCCGAGTCTGTCCCACACATATCGATATTAAACGTGGTACGCAACTGGAGTGTATCAACTGCCTTGAATGTGCCGATGCGTGTACACAGGTGATGGGTGCGCTGGGCAAACCGTCACTGATAACCTGGACCAGTTATTCTGCAATCAAAGAACACAGACGACCGAAATTCCTGCGATTTAGAACGATTGCCTATGGTGTCGCATTGACACTGGCACTGACAGGACTTTTCTGGATGGGAAGCAAAAAAGAGTATATGCTGCTCAACATCAACCGTACGACACAGCTTTACAAAATAAAAGATGACGGCAGAGTGACAAACGTCTACAAGTTCCTGTTCCAAAACACGCAACATGAACCGCATACGTACTATTTTGAAGTGGAGAGTCATCCTGAGATCAAAATTGAACGTCCCAAAAAACCGTTTAAACTAAGAGCAGGGCAAAAGATCAACAAAGTTGTCGTCCTTTCAACCGACAAGCCATTGGTCAAAGACACAACCAAAGATACACCGATTCCAATCAAAATTAAAGCATTTGCAACAGATGCAAAAGATAAGATTGTAGTTGAGCGAAATACGATTTTCGTCTTTCCGAGATACGATATTTGGCAAAAGAAACAAAAAGAAGCTGCAGCAGCCGATCAATAATCTTTCATTACGCCGGAATCACAGGCTCCGGCGTAATTGATCAATCTTCGCCTGATAGTGCATTTTCATATCCATTTCAAACGTCTCGTTGGTAGGATATGCATAACCAAATACCTCTTTCCATAACGAGTGATCTTCCATACACAAATAAAAAAAGACTTTGTGATGCCATGGCTTAAAAGATTCGTACGCAAACCGGAACATCTCTTTTTTAATCTCCGGTGGATATGAGAGTTTTCCCGCGGCATCCGTCAAAGGCATTTGTAAAATTTTACTCTGAAAATCACGCTTTCTGATTTTCTGGATCACCGGTTTGATAAACGTCAATGTTCCAAATGAAACCAGAACAACCTGATCGGGATCGAAGGTTTCAATCAACGCTTCAAACACCGCTTTGTACTCTTTTTGGTAATCTTTATAATAGATGATCGGATGAAAATGAAAGCCGACCAGATACCCTTTCTCCGCTATCTTTTTAGCCGCATTGATTCTCTCCTGAAGTGACGCCGTTAAATGTTCTTCATGATCGATCACCGTCTGCGGATTTAACGACCAGGTAAAGAGCAAATTTGGAATAATTTCCTCTTTCTCCAAAAAGTATTTCACATTATTGGATTTTGTTTTGAACTCAAGCATTACATTGGGATGCTTTTGCGCAAAGTCTGCAAGATGATCCAAAACACCGAACCTGTTTCCCCACATCAGCGAATCGGAAGATTGTCCCGTACCGATGTGATAAAACTCATTCGGATCAAGCTGTATGTGATCAAGCTTCTCTTTCAAATTTGTATCGAAGGTGATTTTCCCTTCATTATAAAAAGATTGGATCGAACAGTAACTACAATCAAACCCGCAACTCTCCACCGCATCGAGTGTCAGAAGGTTACAACATCGTGTTTTTGGTGAAGCTACGGGACACAGACCAAATCCAAGATTCTCTTTAGGTTTTGATTCGATACGTATTTTCGGTGCCTCTATTTTTTCTCTCTTGATTTCTCCGTAATCATTGGCTTCATGACGAAACGTTTCATATATCTGCCGGAGTTTTTGAATCACCTCTTTTTTTTGCTGCGAAAGGGGTTTATTCACATTTTGCGCATCTTGCCAAAAATGCCTCAAAGCCCCCTTCCCCCACATACGTAAATCAACGGCGATATCGACAATTTGCCGTATCTCCTGGTAGCTAAACCTGTATATCAGCGCCTTGGATTCAATAAAAATGCGCTCCTCCAAAGGGAGCTTATGAAAGTAAGTCTCAGAAATACTTTTTTGAAATTTTTGAAGGTACTTTTCTTTGTTCATGGTACCAACCGCAAAACCGTCGCTTCATGAGGCTTCAGTGTCAAAAAAAAGTGATTGTCACGATTCACATCCGCCACTTTTTGATGTGAAAAATAGTCTTCCACTTTTTTGGCTACGTACGGTAATCCTTTGATGTTCATTTCGATCTTACGAGACAATCGAGTCGGGTTTGAGACAATAAGATATCCTTTTACATTCAAAGTACGTGTACCGAAAATAATTTTATCGTCGTTACATGAAGCATGCCATTCTGTCTTCAGCGGCGTACGAATCAACGGCATCAATTGTTTAATCTCCCGGGCAATCTGAGGCAACTGTTTGAACACAGGACGCTTTTCAATCGCCCCCGCACTGCCGCCGTCACGCCAAAACCCGATCCCCTTGGCGCCTTTTGCAATCGCACCGTAGACAACTGCTCTGAAATTCTCCCCTACACCGCGATTGATCTGTGCAAAAACCACCGGTTGTTTTTGCCCCGGACTCTTTTCCAGGACTTCAAAAAATTCCACCGTCGGCGTTTCATAACCGTCTTTGGCAACATATGTCCCCGTCACATCAATATAGTCGTTATACATCCTCGCCAAACCGTATGCGCCGCTAAGCATATAAATCGGATGCGTACCGTGATCTTCTTCCCGTACAGCTTCTATTACATCGCGAAACGGATGGTCCAGATGGTAAAACTCATTATCCACATAATAAAACAGCAAATTGCTCCAGAGTTTCTCTTCATGACGTATCTGCTGCAGTGTACGACGTAAATGCGCCATTTTCGCTTGCGTTTCCTGAGGAATCCAGGAAGGATCCACCGGTACAATATACTGTGCAAGCTGCATCATGCTGTATAAACCGGATTTTTCACTTTTTTTCACACTGGCGGCATTGCTTGCCCACATATTCATATTAAATCCCGTTTTACGATATATAGACCAATCTTTTCTATTCTCATCCGTATAGATACCTATGGGGAAAAAGGGCTCAAAAGTACCATTTTTTGCGATTTCTATATTCCCCAGTCGATCGATCCGCACCTTTTTACCCAAAAATGGTTTCTTTTCCGATACAGGCGGTAAATGCACCCCCGCTTCAAATCGAATATCGTCGATCCATATTTTGCCGTTTTTTCCATATTTGGGCAGCATTAAAATCTTGATTTGAAAATATTTGATCATTTGATTGTTCGGGATCTGTATAACCACATAGTTACTTTCCCATTTCCCTTTTTGTGAATTGGCGCACATTGTTCCGTCAGAATTTTCGATAAATCCGTTATCGGAAGAGAGAGCACCGTATACTTCAAGTGCAGGAGGGGGAAACGTCTCTGTTTTACTCTTAAATGATAATGTGTATTTTTTCCCCGCTTCAACGGGCAGTTTAAAATCCGATATAATACGATCACTCGTCACCCAGCTATCTCCTACCCTTTGTAACAGTATTGAGCCGCTTCCTCGGCTTGCACTCACTTTTGCATCAAATGTCGCACCCGTATCCAGCGACCATCCCGAAGGAGACTGAAAATCGGTAAAAAAGGGCAATTTGATCTCTTCTTGTTTATTTGAACATGAAATCAACATCACTAAAAGCAATCCAAACCAATATATCTTTTTCATAATCGTACCTGTAATATGCTATGATATTTGACAGTACATTATACTTAATTTTAAAGGATATGTCATGAAAATCGTTATCCTCGATCAGTCCACCCTCGGTTCTGATGTTGATATGGGATGTATTGAATCATTCGGCACGGTAGTATCCTATCCCTATACGGCTCCCCAAGAGACAATATCAAGACTTCAGGGTGCCGATATTGCAATTACCAACAAAGTCGTCATCGATAAAACCGTCATGCAAAACACAAACCTCAAACTGATCTGTGTCGCTGCAACCGGTATGAACAATATCGATCTTGATTTTGCAAAAAATCGGGGAATCCCTGTCATGAACGTCAAAGGGTACTCTACTCCTTCGGTCGTACAAACAACTTTTGCAATGGCTTTACACTTTCTGGGAAATATCTCTTATTTCGATGCGTACACAAAGAGTAGTAAGGGCTGGGCAACAAGTCCTGTC
>WGAE01000253.1 GCA_015489185.1 Campylobacterales bacterium | reverse complement strand
CGGTACAGACAGATACCGCTTCGGAAATACTAAAGGAAAAGTTGTCGGTACTATATGACAGAATGCAAACAGTTCATGAAGTGCTTTTGCGCAATCTTGACGATGAAGAGGCGTTGCACCGTTTTCGTGTAGCGGTGCGTACTTCCGTCTCTTTGCTTGGAAGTTGTCGGCTAGTTTGTGATGAAAAAGTCTGTTTAGCGCAGCGGCAAAACCTGAAAACGCTGATTGATATGACCAATATAAAACGCGACTATGATGTCCTTAAAGCTGCCTATGAAAAGTCGGTGAAACATTTGCATAGTGAAGTGATGCAAAAAGCATCTATACGATTGCTTCATGAAATTGAACAGAGAATCGATCTATACAGTGAGAAAGTCAGGCAAGCACTCTCCGGCAATATGTATATACAGACAATCAGAGAATACGGGGATTTTTTACAGGTTTTGCCAGCCGATACGATCTACGCAAACTATGCGGCAAAGCGTGTGTGCGGTTATGTGATTTATCGTCGTTTTATGAAAATTGTCAAAAAAATCGAAAAACAGAAACATTTACATCAGCAGATCGAGCTGCTTCATCAACTACGTATCGATTTCAAAAAAGTACGCTATTTACTGGAAAACTTTGCCTTTTTATTTACAGAGATGACGACGGATGAACTCATCAAACGGGTTAAAAAGATGCAAACATTGCTGGGTGATTTTCATGATATGCACAGGCAAAAGGAGATTTATCAAAATATTGCGAAAGAGACAAACGATCATGAAGTGCGTTTTTTGATCGACAATATTCTCATACCCGCACTGGCAAAAAAAGAGAACGAAAAAAGCAAAACGGTACGGGAGAGATTGAAACGTTTTGTCGCAGAAGAGAGAAAGATCATACGCTACTTTGCGACGCTCGAGCCCCTTACTTGAAAAAATGAATCGAGAGGGGATACTCCCAGACAATGCCGTCGTTCGCTTTGACACCGCCGACGATCGCCAAAATGAAAATGGCAATTTTCAGAAGCAGTAACAGGACGATGCCGACACCGACATAGACCAGCAGCAGACAGACGATACCGTAGAGAAAATAGGAGAGCATCCAGTTAAGAACGATTTTACCATGTTTATCGATATAGGAAGACTCCTCTTTTTTGATCTGCCACATCACGATTACCGCAACCAGCCCGGCAAACGGGAAGAGCATATTCAGAAGTTGCGCAAAATGGATATACATTGCCCAGTTTCGTTCCCATTTGGCAGGCATTTTGAAAATCCTTCATTTTTTTGCACTATTATACTATAATTGCCGGTAAAAAAGGAGATGACGATGGCGGTAATTTTTGAATCGACGATCAAGAGCAATCCTGTAGGCAGATGGTATATTGAACTAAGAGATACGGAAGAGGATGTGACGGAATTTTGTCTTGATATGGATGAATTTGCGCAAAAGATAGAGGATATGGGCGCCGAATACGGCGGTGATATTGAAGTACACTGGAAAGCGGACGAGAATGTGACACAACAGCAGATGAACGAAGTGCGTATGGAGATTGCACGCTGGGAGCAAAAACTTCAGGAAGATACACAAGGCGGACTGCCGATATAATAATCAATAATCAAGAGGAGGGAAAAATGTCAAAAATACAGATCTGGCACAATCCAAGATGCAGTAAATCGAGAGAAGCGCTGAAACTTCTGGAGAGTGAAGGTGTGGAACCGGAGGTGGTCAAATACCTTGACGTACCTCATACGAAAGAGGAAATCAAAAATTTGATCAGGATGCTGGGGCTTAACTCTGCCAGGGATTTGATGCGCACTAAAGAGAAAATATATAAAGAACTCGGTCTCAAAGATGTTGATGACGAAGAGAAATTGATCGAGGCGATGGTGGAGCATCCGAAGCTGATTGAGCGTCCGATTGTCGTTAAAGACGGTAAAGCGGTCATCGGCAGACCGCCGGAAAAAGTGATTGATTTGGTAAAGGGTGTCGATGCTTAGTACGATTAATCTGACACAGCGTTACGGAAAGCGTGTTCTTTTCGAAAAGATCAACCAGACGTTTGACAAAGGGAAGCGTTACGGACTGATCGGTGCTAACGGTGCGGGGAAGAGTACCTTTTTGAAGATCCTTGCCGGTGAGATCGAGCCGACCGAAGGTGAAGTACAGATTCAACCCGGATTGAAAATGGGCGTATTGGGGCAAAATCAGCACGCATTTGACGACTTTACCCTCAGAGATGCGGTACTCTACGGAAACAAACGCCTCTACGATGCACAGAAAGAGAAAGAGAAGCTCTATATGGAGGGTAATTTCGAAGATGAGGCGGTCAACAACCGTCTTGCGGAGCTGGAGATCATCTGTGCAGAAGAAGATCCGACCTACGAGTCGGACGTGCATATCGAAAAGCTCCTTGAAGCACTCGGGTTTGACGCAAGTATGCACGATCAGCCGATGAGTATGCTGACCGGCGGAGACAAGTTCAAAATTTTGCTGGCGCAGGTACTCTTCCCAAAACCCGATATTTTGCTGCTTGATGAGCCGACGAACAACCTGGATATGGAGACAATCGCTTGGCTGGAACAGCAACTCAAACGTCATGAAGGCACACTGGTTGTCATTTCGCACGACAGGCACTTTTTAAACGCAGTTGTGACACACATTTTGGATCTCGATTTTAAAACAATCCGTGAATTTACCGGAAACTATGATGAATGGTATATCGCGGCAAATCTGATTGCCAGACAAAAAGAGATGGAGCGCAACAAAAAACTCAAAGAGAAAGAGCAGCTTGAAAACTTCATTCGCCGCTTTTCGGCAAATGCTTCCAAAGCAAGACAGGCAACCAGTCGTCAAAAGCAGCTTGAAAAGCTGGACTTGGGAGAGATCGAAATTTCAAGCAGACGCGATCCTTCTATTTTGTTCAAGCCGTGTCGGGAGATTGGGCAGGAGGTGCTTGAGGTAGAGGGCATCTCCAAAAGTTACGGTGATCACAAAGTGCTTGAAAATATCACCTTCAAAGTCGAAAAAGGGGATAAGATCGCCTTGATAGGTCCAAACGGTGTGGGTAAAACGACCCTGCTGGAGATTATTACCGAAAATATGCAACCCGACAGCGGCAGTGTCAAGTGGGGACAGACGATTTTTACAACCTATTTTCCGCAAAATACGACCGAAGTGGTCAAAGGGGAAGAGAATCTCTACACCTGGATACAAAACTTCAGTAAAGATTGGCATATTGACGATATTCGCAAGTGTCTGGGGCGGATGCTCTTTTCGGGTGAAGAGCAGGAAAAGTCTGTCAATGCGCTCAGCGGCGGGGAAAAACATCGTCTGATGATGAGCAAGATGATGATGGATGCGGCGAACTTTCTGATTATGGACGAACCGGACAATCACCTGGATCTGGAAGCGATTGTCGCGCTGGGAGAGGCGCTGTACAACTACGACGGCAATGTACTCGTTGTTTCACACGACAGAGAGTTGATCGATGCGTTTGCCAACCGTATCATCGAACTCAAACCGGATGGAACATATGTCGATTTCAAAGGCAACTACGAAGCATATCGTGAAGCGATGACACAAACGGCGTAAAGTTGTTTACGTCGCTTCATGAGGGCTTGAGACTCTTCCTTTTCTGCCGATAGTACCTTTAGTTCAGACAAAGGTACACTTCATGAAATATCTTCTTCTTTTTTTCAGTGTGATTTTTCTGTTTCTGAGCGGTTGCGGCGGCGGTGCAGTTGTTTCGGGTGATCAAACGAACAGCTTTCGTTCGATAGGTTCGCGTTTGTTTGTACAGTCGTTCAAAACAACCTATTATGTCGGTGAAACATACAGACCGATTGTCAAGGCGGTCGATGAGTATGGTAACGATGTCAGCGATAGGGTTGTCGTCTCAGGAACGGTAGATACCTCTCATGAAGGTAGCTACAATGTTGTACTGAAACTTTTAGATCGTAACGGAAAAGAGACAGATCGCATCGAAAAAAGCGTGATCGTTAAAGTGAACCAAAAACCGCGATTACGACTTTATGGGGAGAATCCTTTCTCTGTCTATGTCGGACACTCGTATAACGAACCGGGATATGAAGCAGAAGATCAGGAAGAGGGTATACTGACAGACAAAGTGATGACAGAGACCGATCTTGATACCTCTCATGAAGGAAACTATACGATTACCTACCGTGTTCGAGATAGTTTCGGCAACGAGGCGGTGCAGCAGCGTAAAGTGCATGTGGTACCGATGGACGATATACGTATGGAGGTATTGCAGCAAGATAATGTACAAAGCGGTACAGGGTTTTCGTTATGGAATTATTTGACGGCGGATCGAAACGAAACCTTTACCTATACCCGATACCGCAACAATCTCAAAGATCGTACGCAAACAAACAGGCTGACAATTGCTTCCGATGTTACGCGTCGTATTTCCGTTCCCTATTCACTGCGTCAGATCACCTATGTGAATAACAGTGACAAAATTGTGATTAACTTTTATCGCGATTTGGATCTGCTCAAAAGTGTTGCGTTGAAGCGTTTTGCAGCAATCGGTGAAAGGGTTACGCTCCAAAACTCAGCCGATGTTTCACAAAGCTGTATTTTACAAAACCATTTTACACGTGTGCGTCTTGCAAATCAAATTTACAATGATGTCATAGAAATTCGCTGCGGAGATGAGAGCGCCTTTTTTCAAAAAGGCAGAGGATTGATCTTGCGAAATCTTCACAGCGTTGAAAGTCAAGATGATACTCAGATCGCCTCAATCGCAACGACAGCAAAGATTAAAACGATTACATTTCCTGAAAAAACACCGCTGGATCTGTTAAATCTGGAGAGTATGAAGCAGAGTCACTCCGATATGCTTGCCGCACCTCCGTACAATCTCAGAGGAGAGGGTATCACGATCGGTATTGCGGATGAGGGAGCGGTACGTGCGACACACGTTGAACTCAAAGGTAGAGTGGAAAACCTGACCTCTCAGCCGGTCAGTGCACATACGACGCATCTTGCGGGGACGATTGCCGCTTCCGGGATCAATAAAGATGCCAGGGGATATGCGAGCAAGGCAAGATTGAAAGTGCTCTCCTATCATGAAGATTATATGGCGTTTGCCAGAGCGATTGATGCGTTTCGTCTCAAAGGGGTTTATATAACCAACCATTCGTACGGTCTTGGAGATGCGATTCGTGTCGGTGAGTATGATCAGATTGCACACGATGTCGATAAACTGGTTGCAAACTACAATAACCTGATTGCACTGGTTGCAGCCGGAAACGACAGGGGGAGTGGAGGGTATGCCGATTACGGCATAATCAAAGATTTCGGCAACGCCAAAAATGTCGTGACGGTCGGAGCTGTCGATTATGACGGGAAACTGACTCCGTTTAGCAGTACGGGACCGGTATCGAACGGACGGATTAAGCCCGATATCGTTGCCAAAGGGCTGTATGTCTACTCACTGGATG
>WGAE01000252.1 GCA_015489185.1 Campylobacterales bacterium | reverse complement strand
GCCTTTGGCAACCGTTCGGTTTGGATGCTCAAATGATAAAGCTTTCGTTCAACAAACAGTTTTTCAGAGGGTTCAGTTTTTAAGAAGTATTAGGAAAACGGGGATATTCAGGAACTTGTAGGTTGTAAGTATCAGAGGCGATGCAGCGGGATTGTGTTATCATGAAGTTATGTGAAACTGAAGGAGGATTTATGAAACGCAGAGAAGAACTGGATATTGATTATTTTAAAAATTTGCTGTTAAAAGAGAAAGAGCGGCTCGAAAAGGAGATCGCGGAAGTATCGCGTGAGCTGGATACCATCGCGGCGGAAGATGCGATCGACGATGCGGAAGATATGGCAGAACTGGAGGTCGATAACGATCGCGACAAAGCCGTATTGGCACGCCTGAAGCAGGAGCTGGCAGATGTCGAGGCGGCTTTGCAAAAAATCGCGGAAGGAACCTACGGGTTTGATGAGAAGACGGGAGAACCGATTCCCAAAGAACGACTGGAAGCCTATCCCGCCGCGCGAACGGTTTCATAAGCCGTGAAACGGGAAAAGCCGGGAGTAAAAAAAGCGCCTTTCGGGGTTGTGTTACGCAGGAGCGCTTCGGCGTTTGCGTCGATGATACCGATGATACTGGGTGTGGTCGGGCTGGTCGGGCTTTTTCAGGTCTTTATCACACCTGAACGGCTCGCCTCCTTTTTTACCGGAAATATGTGGTATGACACACTGGTGGGTACGATCGCCGGAGGGATTGCCGCAGGACAGGCAATGGTCAGTTATATCATCGGCGGCGAATTGCTCAAAGAGGGGATTTCGATGTATGCCGTCAGCGCTTTCGTGCTTTCGTGGGTGACGCTCGGTGTGGTGCAGTTACCGCTGGAGGTGGAAGTGCTGGGTATGCGCTTTACGATCGTACGTAATCTGCTCGCGTTTGTCTTTACGATTTTTGTCGCGATCGTAACGGTATGGAGTGTACGACACGTTTCATGAAGCCCGCTTTTAAATTCAAAGGTCTGCGTTTTATGTTGCTGGTGGCGGCACTCTTTCTGACGGCGGCTATCTTCGATCCGACTTCCGCAAAAGCCGCACTTCATAAATCACTTTCGATTTTAAAAGTCCTTCTGCCGATTTTCGGGATTGTCATTTTTTTGATGGCATTGATCGGATATCTGACGCAGGGGAAGAGTCGTCTGGAAAATCTTGCGCGCAAGCGGGGTGCCAAAGGGTGGTTCTGGGCGCTTATGATCGGTTTGCTCAGTCACGGTCCGATGTACGCCTGGTATCCGTTGCTTGAACAGTTGCGTAAAAAAGGGTTGCCGGACGGATACATCACCACTTTTTTCTACGCCAGAGCCGTTAAACTGCCGCTTCTGCCGCTGATGGCGGACTATTTCGGATGGGTGTTCACCTTTTTTCTGACGCTTTATATTGTTGTCGCGTCGCTGTTGCAGGGATGGATCGTCGCCTGGCTGGAGCGGGAGCGGGTCAGGCTTTGAATGTCAGTGTACCGATTTTTCGAAGCGGTGTTTTGAGTATGCGCAGGAGGTTGTGTACGCCGGCTTTGTCTTTGCGTATGAGACGTAGCAGCAGTGAGCCCAGAAGTCCGGCGTAGACGGTCGGCAGAAACCACGGATAATATTTACGGGTAAACACAAGACGGTTACGAAGCGCATAGAAGTCGGAAAAGGCGGAAATCGTACGGTCGATTTTGCCGATCGATGCCGACTCTTTATGATAGACGATAGCGTCGGCACACAGATAAAAGTCGTAACCTTTGCGTCTGCATCCGGTTGCGATGTCGATCTCTTCAAAATAGATGAAATAGGCTTCGGGCATCTCCTGCATATCTTCGATACATTTGCGCGTAAAGAGCATTGACGCGCCCACGACATAGTCGATTTTTTGCTGATTGAATGCTTGAAGTTCCTGCAGATTATACGGCATGTGTGCCAGCAGATGTTTTTGTATCGCAACGATCGGATAGAAAGTTGCACCGAATGCCTGAATCGTATCCGGTTTGTCGTAGTAGAGGAGAGGTGTGCCGAAGATGCCGTATCGCTCCGGTTTGTTTTGCGCACAGGCAAGCAGCTTCGGAAGTGTCTCGTTTGGTACGGCGGTGTCGTTGTTTAAAACCCAGATGTAGTCAAAATCGTCCCGTGCCCGGGCGTATCGAATACCGATATTGTTGCCGGCACTGTATCCGCGGTTTTGATCGGCGTCGATGATGACCACTTTACTCTGCGGAGGCGCTGTGATCGATGTCGTTTCATCACAGCGTGTATAATCGAGCGGTTTGGAAACAGGCGGCAGTGAGAGCTCTCTTAGCGGATGTGCAGGCGGGATCCACGCTTCCAGCTCTCCCTTCGCCCACGCCTCCAGATATGCCGCCGAATTATCCTTTGAAGCATTGTCGACTATTACCAGTCGATAATCAATACTTTCGTTTTTCAGAATCGATTCGGCGCAGACAAGCGTATCTTGCCAGTTATTGTAGTTTAGAACGATAATATAGACCCGTTTTCGCATTTTTATCTTTTTTTTTTAATCAAATCGGCATTAGAGACCGTTTCATGAACTATTTTAACGATTTTGGTTAAAAAAAGCAGATTTTTGCACCGATTGTACCACTGCTTCACTTTTACTTCACGATTGTCTGCTAAGATTGTGTTGTCCCGACAGAGGACAGTCGCTATGCCAATTACGCCACAAGTCATGAAAGAGGGTGTCTTCGCCTCCTGGCACCCTCTTTTTCCCTGCTTCTGTTGGTACATCCGGATTTCCCTTCAATAAATGCCTTCACCCCTCATGCAATGTAAATTATGTAAAAATTTGTAGAAAAAACTTAAAATATTAAACTATAGTTAAAAACTAATTTTATATCATGAAATAATCTTAAAAAACGGTTATTTCATGAAACTGATTAAAATTATTAAAATATGTTTTTCCTCTTTGATCGTGATACTGTTTGTCGCCTGCGGCGGAGAAAAATCTTCGACAGAACAGCCTGAAACACCGGCCGGTACATCCACACCGCCGGTGCAGTTGCAAAGTACGATCCCTGAAGCGGAAGAAAATAATATGACCTCCGGATCACAACAGGATCTCGAACCCTCTGCATCTCAGCGCTATCCGCTTCATCGTAACATCACGGCGACACTTTTTTGGGTCGGTGAGACAGAGAGTGAAGCGAATCATCAGATCACCAACAGCGTGAGTGCCTGGGACGATCACTGGATGGCACACTACGGCGGGGTCGATACGCCTGATCGCCAAACACTCTTTCCTCCTTTCACACCGCATGAAAATCCTTTCTATTTTGCACTTCCGTACAACGACTTTGACGATTTCGGCAACCGACGCGACGATGTACTTACGGTGATTCCATGGGCAAAGGAGCGCTTCTGGGAAGCGAATGAGTCGATGGTCAAAAATCGCTGGATTGAGATTGTGCACAACGGGAAAAAGGTCTATGCCCAGTGGGAAGATGCCGGACCGTTTGTTTACGACGATGCGGCGTATGTTTTCGGCGACGCGACACCGGCAAACCGTTTCAACGACCGTGCGGGGCTTGACCTTTCACCCGCGGTCTGGATCTATCTGGGTTACGATACACGCAGGGAGGATAACCGGGCGAAAGTGGACTGGCGTTTTGTGAACGAGGAAGAGGTGCCGGAGGGACCGTGGCGAAGTATTGTGACAACCCGGCAGATCGACTGGGAGTAGGGCGCGGCGCAAACGGTTTTTCTCACGCTCCGTTTGCCAGAATCTCCTCTTTGAGTGCCGCTTTGTTAATTTTTCCGTAGTGGAGGGGGATGCTGCGTTTATAGACGATGCGCGCGGGAATCATATAGTTTGGCAGATGTTTTTTAAGTTCGAAAAGCAACTCATTTTTGGGGATTTCCGTCGCGGCGCTGTAGACGAGTACGATCTCCTCCTCGATCGCTTCGTTTTCGATCCCGAAGACCGCGCACGACTGAACGGTTTCGAGGTTGTCGTAGACAACCCGCTCAATTTCGGCGGGACTGACACGGTAACCGCTCGTTTTGATCATATCGTCCCTGCGTGAGTGGAAGTAGATATACCCCTCTTCGTCGGTATAGACATAATCGCCGCTGGCAACAACGATCTCATCGGTCAGTTGCCCCTCCAGAGGGAGCACTTTTTCGAGAATTTTGATGCTTTTGAAGCGCATGGCGGTATCTTCGGGACTGTTCCAGTACCCTTTGTAGATACATGCGCCGCGGTGGATCAGTTCACCCACCTCTCTGGGTTTGCACGCTTCCCCTTCATCGTTGATAATAAAGAGTTCCACATCCGGGATCGCTTTACCGATCGAGGTGGGGCGTATCTTGATCTGCTCCGGTTCAAGGTAAGCGGAACGAAACGCTTCGGTGAGTCCGTGCATCGAAAAGAAGCGTGCGTCGGGAAAGTAGGTCTGGATCTGTTCGAGCATCTTTGTTGTCAGTTTACCGCCTGAAGAGGTGATGATCCGCACTTGTGCGAGCTCTTCGGCGTTCGGAAGGCGATGCGGATCTTCGTCGAACATCCGTGTGATGTGGATCGGCATGACGGGCAGTACCGTCACTTTGTCGCGGATGAGGTGGTGAAAAAAGTCCGAGGGAAGTACCAGTTTGTGAATCGCCAATGTCGCCCGTTTATAGAGTGCGCAAAAGATTTGATTGAGTCCGTAGTCGAGATTGAATGAGAGGACACCGCTGATGACATCCGTTTCCAGCAGTTGCAGATACTGTGCCACAACACGCGCTCCGTCGATCAGGTTGCGATGGGTAATGACGATTCCCTTCGGAAGTCCCGATGCCGCAAAAGAGTAGGTGATGACGGCATTTTCAAAACTTTTGATCTTCGGTGTGTAACGGTCATGGTAGTATTTGTAGATCTCTTCAAACGAGGGAACCTCTTTGTCGATCGCTTCGTAGGTGACCACTTTTCCCGTAAAACCGGTCTGGGCGATTTTTTCGTAACGTACTTTGTCTGTAATGATACATCGAATATCGCAGTCCTGAACGATATAGGCGACCTGTTCGGGTTTGAGGACGCGGGTGATCGGCACGAAAATGTACTCGGTCGAAAGGAGCGCCAGAATCGCGATGACCTGTTCGACGCTTTTGTCGGAGTAGATGCCTATGCGTGTGCCGCGTGGATAGTCCAGTTCACTGAAGTAGCGGGCGATCTGGTTGACCTTTTTGAGCAGATCGCCGTAGGTAAGTCGTATGTTTCCTGAAACGAGTGCCGTTTTTTCCCCGTGTGTCTGTGCCGAGACTTCGAGCAGATGACGGATACAGTTGACTGACATGGCATCCTCCTTTATCGTAATGTCCAGATTTCGTAGTTCGTGTCGCTGATGAGTGTCGGGATCGTCGTATAACCGAGTAGTTTGCGGTAGACAAAACGTATGATCGTTTCAAGATCCTCCTGATCGAGCACTTTCGTGATACCGCCCGTAAAAACGATACTCTTCAGACGCTCCAGCGAAAGAGTCAGATAATCCGGATGGTGGGCGGAGACTTTGTAGAGCACCAGAAAGATCGAGAGTTGCATCAAAATTTTTGTCGCCGCTTCGCTCTGTTCGTCGAGAATATTTTCGGTAACGTTGAGGTAATTGAGCAGTTCATAGACAAATTCATTGTTTCTGGCGGCGAAAACGAGACTTTCACGTGATTTGTAGACCCCCAGTTTTTTGAAGACGAGCCGGTCGTAGCCCCCTTCCAGTACGAGATTGTCCCTGACCAGATCGGTACTGTAGTGGATATCGGTCGTCGCACCGCCGATGTCGATGACGATAAAGGGGTCGACGACGCCGGGAAAATGTTCATGAAGTTTCGGCAGTGTCCGGTTGACGATATAGGGTGTCGGATAGATCTGATTGGCGGTAACGGCATATAGCGCCTTGATCTCCTCCTTGCCGATAATATCCGCCTGATAGAGATTGGTCAGGTAACTTTTAAGCTCCTCTTCCCGAACCTGCAGTTTTTCGGTGACAATATTTGGCAGCAGTTTGATCCCCTCGATCTTTTGTGCCAGTTTCGGGGCACATTTTGCGCTTCCGGCATAGACGATATTGTTGTAATCGAGTAGCGAGAGGTAGTTGAAAAGATCCTCCCCGAAAATCGTATCGATATCGTCGATACCGCCCGTAATGATGACAACATCGATCTTTTCGGTTGCGACGGGGTGTTTTTTGATTTCGGGATAGAGGATCGATTCGATGATGTTGATGCCGGAATTGTAGGCGATATTGGTGGCGAATTTGAGGCTGAAGGTATTTGTCAGCGCGATAATGAGCGTACTCAGCCCGCCGTTTGCGGAGCTGCAGATATAGATATCTTCTTTGGCGTAGCGAGCGATTGTGTCGCCGCATTTATCAAAAAGATCGTCGGCGATATTTTTGTCGAAATTACGAAAATACTGACGGATGCCCCTGTCGTCTCTGATCTTGAAATAGGTGCTTCCGACATCGATATAGAGTCTGTTCATTGCATGATCCCGATATCCTGGATAATTTTATTCACCAGTGCGTTTTTGTCTTCGCCCAGTGACAGTTTGCTTTTTTCAAACGCGAAACTGCGGTCGGAGATGGGCAGGTCGCCGCGGTCGTAGATGCGAATATTTCCCGCTTCATCGCGTACGGTGATCACTTTGTTGTTGTTGATGATATGCGGCGAGAAAGGGATTTCAATATACCCTTTTTTGATCGCGTTGAAAACTTTGCGCCAGAGGGTGTCTGCTTGTTCGTTCATGACCGCTTCCATAATCTCTTCCACCTCCCGCGTCAGATTCTCCTCCTCTTCCGCGTCGCTAATCTGCGGCAACGCCCGGAGGATTCCCAGCGTGTACTGGACTTTCGAAACCGCCGAGGCGTTCGCCTCTTTGGTCGGGATTCCGTGCGATTCGTCACGGGTTTTGGTGATGATTTTGTCCGCGCCCACGAGCCAGGCAAGTACCGTCGCGGTCGTAATTAGCGACTCTGCATGCTCCTTATCTCGCGGAAACGCACCCATCCACTGATGATAAACCAGATGGATACGGGCATCATGATAACCGAATTTGTCGGCATAGCTGCGTGCCAGTTTGCGCAGCACGTTGGCGGTGACGATATCCTGTAAAAAAGAGCCTGTCTGTGAAAAGCTGACCGAAAAGGAGCGCACCCCCTCTTCGAGCGAGAGGAGCATCTCGATAAGCTGAATAACGATGACGATGGCGGGCGGTTGCAGCGTCGCGCTGAGCGGACCGAACGATTCACGGTTGATCGGTTCGTTCAGACGGGAATAGTGCGCGCACACCTTTTCGACATATTTCCAGTACAAAAAGGCTTTGTCGAGCGGAAAATTTTTCGAATAAGGAAGCAGGTAGGTGATCGGACCGCCTTCGATTTCGAAAATGCCCGAGGCGATTGCGATCTCGACCAGCAGTCTGGCGTCGGGTGTACCGTGGCGGAGGCTGATCGGCGTGTCGAAATGCTCCATCATTTTGCGTGTCGTGCGGTAGCCGTGGTTGATCAGCGGATAGCCGTTGAGCATATCGATATCGTTCTCTTCGGAGAGGCGCAGCATCTTTTGTGCGGTGGCGTAGTCGTTCAGACGGGTATTGCTGTCGATCGTCAGCGGCAAAATATCGACCCCGGCGGCTTTGAAGGCTTCGTAGAGGCGAAAGACCTTTTCGTAGGTAGGGAAACCGCCGCGCGGCTGCACCTGCATTTTGTCACCGGTTGCAAAACGGTGCGAGATAAAGAGGTTTTTACTGGCGTTGGCGACAAAATGTTCGATCTCGTCAAAATCGAAATGGTCGACGTAGGGGTTGTTGACGATCGCTTCGCGCTCTCTTTGTAACAGATCGTTCATGAAGCGCGCTCTTTCAGGTAGGTTTCGAGTCTGTCGAGTCCGACGTTCAGATCGACCTGATGAAAGACCAGATCGAAACCGTAGCCTCTGTATTTTTCGACCATCTCTTCCGCATCGACTTCACCGACCGCCAGATTGCCGCCGATGACAAAGACGATATCGTGCAGATTGTATTTGCGTTTGAGAAAGGGGAGGTCTCTGGACCACCCTTCCGCTTCGCCGTTGAGTGAAGAGATCAGTACGACGTCGGCGCGTGTTTCGATCGCCGCGTCGATGAACTCTTCGAGATAGGTGTTGACGCCGAGGTTGAAAACCTGAAAGCCGCGTTCATTCAGGGAGATGTCGATTAGCCGGTTCGCGACGACATGGACATCGTTTCCTACTACACCGGTCACTACTTTCATGAACCGCCTTTGTAAATGAATTAGGTAATTTTATCGGAGTTTGGGTTAATTACAATAGAATAAGAGCGTTTTCTGAAAAACGCAATAGATATTTGAAAGGAAAAAGATGCAGTTTCAAACAGCGGATTTGTGTGATGCACATCATGAAGCCCTGCAGGTGGTTGCGCCGGGGTTACAAAATTTTGGAGGAAAAACGCGGTTCTTCGGACGGATACGCACCGTCACGCTCGATGAGGACAACAAGGCGCTCATCGAACTTCTCCAAAAAGAGGGAAACGGCGATATCGCCGTTGTCGATGCGAAAGGGGTCTTTTGTGCGATTGTCGGTGATACGCTGATGGGATACGCGCAGAAAAATAACTGGGCGGGGATTGTCGTCAACGGTTATGTGCGTGATATCGACAATACCCGCACGATCGACGTCGGTCTGCTGGCGTTGGGTACCTGTCCGAAAAAGAGCCGCAAACGTGCCGAAGGAGTCCGCGGCGAGCCGGTGACGTTTCTGGGAGTGACTTTTAAAGAGGGGGCGTGGCTTTATGCGGACAACGACGGTATCATCGTCTCTCCCAACGCGCTATTTTGAATCAAATATGCTGAAAATGTGTTAACTGGCAAACAGACAGGAGGCTTCATTTTCGGCTACAATAATGAAGTCTCCTGAAAAATGCTGTTTCTCTCAAACGGCTTCACGGGGGGTACCCCGAAATCCGATACCGGATTTCGACCCTACCGTTGCAGATGTTTTCGCGAATCAGATTTTTCAGAAGACTCAGTTTATAGTGGAGGTCTCAGAATGGTTGATTTCATGAAAAAGGCGATGGATTGGATACTGGAAAAAGAGCGCGATGCGGCGAACAACTGTAAAATCGATCTTGCGGATGTCGAACGTCAGATTGCCTATGTAGAGGAGCGGCGGGATAAACTAAAGCAGGAGTGTGAAGAGAATCTGCACGAGTTTGAACATATCCTCAACCGATTGCACGGTATCAAAGCTTCCGCAATGAAGTGCGATACAAATCCCGAAACGTAAGTAAAAAAGGAGGCGATCCTATGGTGACAATTGCACCAAAAGGGGTCAAAGCGTGGGTGACATTTTCCGTCAAGCCCGAACATCGGGTCGAAACGGCGGCGGTAGCGGGTGAATGGAACGACTGGGAGCCTGAAGCGATGCATCCCAAAAAAGACGGCTCTTTCTACCTGCGCAAATATTTGCTGACGGGGCGTAATTATCAGTTTCGCTATCTGCTCGACGGAGAGATTTGGGTCAACGACGATCACGCACCGCGTGTCCATAATCCATACGGAACCGAGAACTCACTTCTGGAACTGGAAAATATGTCTGCATAAGAAAGCAAAACGAAAAAGGAGTATCGATGCACGGACATCGTAATATCAAAGCCGTCCTGATGGCGGGCGGGTTCGGTACGCGTATACAGCCGTTGACCAATTCGATTCCCAAACCGATGCTGCCGGTTGTGAATGTACCGATGATGGAGCATATCGTACACAAACTCAGATGCAGCGGTATCACCGAAATTGTCGTACTGCTCTATTTCAAGCCCGAAGTGATCCGGGAGCATTTCAAAGACGGCAGTGACTTTGGAGTGCATATCACTTATGTGTTGCCGGATGAAGATTACGGCACCGCCGGAGCTGTCGGGTTTGCGAGAGAGCATCTGGATACGACTTTCATGATCGTCAGCGGCGATCTGGTGACCGATTTCGATTTCGAAGAGATTATCGCCTTTCATCAGCAAAAGCGTTCGCAGTTGACTATCACCCTCACGCCGGTCGAAGATCCGCTGCAGTTTGGGGTGGTGATCACCGACGAAAACGGGCGGATTGAACGCTTTTTGGAAAAACCGAGCTGGGGAGAAGTCTTCAGCGATACGATCAATACGGGAATCTATCTGATTGAGCCGGAGATTCTCACGCACATTCCCTTCAACACGCCGTACGATTTTTCCAAAGATCTTTTTCCCAAACTGATGGAAGAGGGGGTACCGCTTTGGGGATGTACGCTTGAAGGATACTGGCGCGATGTCGGAAATCCGGTCAGTTACCGCGATGTGCATGAAGATATTTTCGAAGGACGTGTGCTTTACGATTTGCCCGGCGTCTGCAAACACAAAAGAGATTTGACACTCTGCGTTGCCGATAACGTGACGCTTCCCGCTTCGGTTACCTGTCTGGGGACGGTGATTATCGGTAAAGATACGATTATCGGTGAAAATGTCACGCTGGAGAATTGTACGATCGGGGAGGGGTGTGTCATCGGTGAAGGGTGCCGGATCGAAAACAGTGTGCTCTGGGAGCGGGTGCATCTGGGTGCCAATGCGGGGTTGCGCCACTGTGTCGTTTGCAACGATACACAGATCGACGACGGAGTGATGATGGCGCACGGTGCGGTCGTCGCGGAGTTTTGCCATCTTGAAGCGGGTGTGAAGGTGATCAAGGATGTGACGATCTGGCCGCACAAAACGAT
>WGAE01000251.1 GCA_015489185.1 Campylobacterales bacterium | reverse complement strand
CTATAGAAAAGTTACAGTTCATGTTCGAAGCCTTTATCAATAAATTGCAAAACGACACCTTTTTGACGCTGGAGACCACGCCCAAACATTCAGCGACGTTTCAGCCTGTCATCGATCGTATTAAAACGCTGGGGTTGCACAAACAGGTCGACGGTTTCAGTGTAACCGATTCTCCGCTGGCAAAGATGAAATACAGTGCGATGTTCGCTTCACTGAAAATTCAGACCGCTTTCAAAAAACCGGCACTAGTGACAATGAGTATGCGTGACCGTAACAAAATCGCTTTACAATCGGCATTGCTGGGAGCTAATGAGTTCGATATCCGAACCGTGCTGGCGCTGACGGGAGATCCCGCATCAATGAGTGATCAGCCGGGTGCGAAAGGGGTTTTCGAAGGCAATTCGACGTTGCTGCTGGATATTATTAAGTGTTTTAACGGCGGAATCGATTATGCGGGTAAACCGCTGGAAGTGCGTCCCAAAACGATCTATCCGTTTGCCGTCTCAAACGCCTTTGCGAAAAATCCGAAAAATCTGCAAAAAAAGATGCGACTCAAACTCGAACATGACGCAATCGGCATCATTACCCAGCCTGTATACAGTCTGGATAACGCAAAACTTTTACTGGAACTGTTTGAAAAAGCGAAAGTCGAGGTAGGGGAAAAGGCGAAAAACGCGCAGTTGATTCTGGGATTTTTTCCGATTACGAAACTCCGAACGGCACAATTTTTAACCGCGCATGTTCCCGGTGTCGAAGTACCGAAGTATTGGCACGAAAAACTGTTTGCGGCAAAAAACGAAGGGGATGAAGCGCAGGAGCAGACGGGACTGGAGTTGAGCTGCGAACTTTTTACCTCGCTTTATCAACTCCATCCCAAAATGCACGTGATGGCGGCGAATAACTTTGCGCTTGCCAAAGAGATTATCTCTCTGGTGCGTTAAAAGTCTCGTTTGAGCAGTGCGGAGACTTTGAGAATTGTAATGATTGTCTTCTCTTTTTTCCCGATACCGTAGATCATCCCTTGATCTTTGTGCAGGGTTTCGGGTGTCGGATCGATTGCACTCTTCTTGAGCCGAATCGCTTCAGTAAGTTTGTCGATGACAAAACCGGCAATATTGTTGCCGTCTTTCATAACGATGTAGCGTGTCGATTCATCCGGTTCTTTTTTGGGAAGGTTGAATTTCAGACGCAAGTCGATCAGCGGAATGACGTTTCCTCTGAGGTTGAACGCACCCAGTACATAGTTCGGTGTACTCGGAATTCGAGTATATTCGATCGGTTTGATGATCTCCTGAATATCCAGAATCGGAATGGCATACTCCTCTTCGCCGATGATAAAACCGACCAGCTGGATCACCTCTTCTTCTTTATTGTTTTCAGTATTTTCCAGCAGGTTGTGTTTTTGTTCCTGTTGTTTTTGCAAAATATTATTCAATTGTGCGCTCATGCTACAACCTCCGTTTCAGGTAGTTTGATATTTTTACGTACGGTCTCTTTCAAATATTCAGGCGAGTACGGTTTTGTGATATATTCGGTCATACCGGATTCGATTCCGCGTAATCTGTCCGCTTTGGATACACGCGATGTTACCGCAAGCAGCGGCAGATTTTTATAGCGTGAGTATTTGCGTATTTCGCTCGCAAGCGTATATCCGTCCATCTGCGGCATTTCAATATCAATCAAGACCGCATCGAACTGTTTGTCGCCGGATTTGATCAGATTGAGCGCTTCAAGCCCGTTGGTCGCTTCAGTCAGGTTGACACCCAGCGGGGCAAGTGATTTGCGCATAATTGTCCGGTCTGTTTTGCTGTCGTCGACGATCAGAATATTGAAATCTTCAGGATTGGTCTTTTGTTCGGTTTCCGGTTGTAACTGTTCGGTCAGATCGACATTGATCTCTTTTGCCAGTTTCATCATCGCCGCGACGTCGGTAATTAGTGTCACGCCGCCGTCTCCGCGAATGGTCGCTCCGGCGATTCCTTCGATCCCTTGTAGATAGTCGCCCATCGATTTGATAACGATCTCTTCCTGTCCAACCAGTCCGTCGACGATAATACCCAGTTTGCTCTCGGCAAGTCCGATCACAACGACATAGACATGTTCGCCCGTTTCAAAAACCTGCTCTACGCCGAACATATCGGCAAGTCGCACGAGTGGAAGGATCTCATTGCGCAGACGCAGGACGTTTTTGCCTTCGATCGTATAGATCTCATCGATCGAAATGCGCACGGTTTCCAGTACCGATGCAAGCGGAATCGCGAAAAACTCTTCCTGAACAGAGACAAGAAGTGATTGCATAATAGCTAGTGTCAGCGGGATTTTTAGTTTGAAAATAGACCCCTTGCCCAGTTCGCTCTCGATATCGATGATACCGTTAAGTTTTTCGATATTGGTTTTAACGACATCCATACCCACGCCGCGACCGGAAACACCGGTGACTTTCGCGGCGGTTGAGAAGCCTGGTCGGAAGATTAGTCCATATGCCTCTTTATCGCTCAACTGATCCGCTTCACGCTCTGAAATGATCCCTTTTTCGATCGCTTTT
>WGAE01000250.1 GCA_015489185.1 Campylobacterales bacterium | reverse complement strand
GGGGCGCTTGCGTTTGCACTTTTTAGTTCGGTTTGGATGCGTTCGCGAAGCGACAAATGATAACTTGCTTGAGTGAAATCAATAGTATTTCGGCAGGTTCTGTTTCGGATTTGAACCAAAAGTGCAAGATGATTTGCTATACTCTCACAGATAAAAATGTTTCATGAAGGGAAAAATAGGGCGATGAAAAAACTCTACCTGATGCGGCACGCGAAATCGGACTGGAGCGGTTATTATGTCAGTGATTTCGAACGCACACTCAACAAGCGCGGAAAGCACGATGCACCGATGATGGGGGAGATTCTCAAAGAAAAGATCGCTCCCGATCTGATTGTTTCTTCCCCGGCGGTACGGGCGAAACTGACCGCTGAAGCGGTTGCCGAAAAACTCGGATATGATCCAGCCAAAATCCGTTTCGAAGAGGATATCTACGAAGCTTCGGCTACGGAGTTGCTGCGTATTGTGCATGAACTTCCCGACGATGCGCAGGAGGTGTTGTTGATAGGGCACAATCCCGGGTTGACCGATCTGATCAACCGGTTTGGAAATGTGCGTCTGGATAATTTACCGACCGCAAGTCTGGTCGGATTTGCGTTTGATGTCGCCCATTGGCGTGAGATAGAGCCCGGTATGGGGGATTATCTCTTTTTCGAATATCCCAAAAAGTATAAAAACTGATGGCGCTGCTTGATCTGATCGGTATTTCGAAAACCTACGACAACAAAAAGGTACTGAACGGGATCGACTTTTCCATTCATGAAAACGAACGCGTCGCGATTATTGCCAAAAACGGCGGGGGTAAATCGACTCTGATGAAAATTTGCCGCGGTGTGCTCGATTTTGACGAAGGGCGTCGTATCGTACAAAACGGTATTCGCATCGAGATGCTCGATCAAAATCCCCGCTTTTCGCCCGGCATTACGGTCAAGGATGCGATCGAAGAGGCGCTCAGGGAACTGAAAGCGGCAAAAGCACGGTACGATACGGTCAGTGAAGCGCTGGCGGAAGATTTTGAAAACAAGGCGCTTTTGGAAGAGCACGCCCGGCTGACTGCTTTTTTGGATCTGCACAATGCCTGGAGTCTCGACGACAAAGTCGAACGGATTATGCAGGAGTTTCAGCTCAAGGTGTATGAAGATAAACCGGTTGAACTACTCAGCGGGGGTGAACAGCGGCGTGTGGCGCTGGCAGGACTGCTTTTGAAAAAGCCGGATATTCTGATGCTCGATGAGCCGACCAACCATCTGGATGTCTATATGGTGGCGTTCTTGGAAGAGTATCTGCTGCGCGAGAAGTTTACACTTTTGTTCATCTCACACGATCGCTATTTTCTGGACAATATCGCAACCCGTTCCGTCGAGATCGAAGAGGGAAAACTACGCTCTTTCAAAGGGGGTTACAGCGACTATATTCAGCAAAAAGAGGCGCTTCTCAAAGCGATGCAAAAGTCTCATGAAACACTTTTGAAACTGCTCAGAGCGGAAGAGGAGTGGCTCAGACGCGGGGTGCGGGCGAGGCTCAAACGTAATGAGGGGCGCAAACAGCGTATTATGCAGATGCGTGAGGAAGCGAAAAAGAATCCGTCGGTGATTCGCCGGATGAAACTGGAGTTAGAGCGTGAAAAGAAGAGCTTTCAGAACGAAAAACTGCTTAATCGAAAAAAGATGCTGTTCGAGCTGGAAGGGGTTTCGATTTCGCTGGGTGACAAACTGCTGATCGACAATTTGACGATGCGTATTTTGCAACAGGACAAGATTGCGATTGTGGGCAAGAACGGTGCGGGAAAATCGACACTGCTAAAGCTTTTACTCGGCGATTTGCGCCCGGATCGCGGTACGATCAAGCGGGGAGATTTTTCTATCGGATACTTCGATCAGCACCGTGCGATGCTTGACGACGACAAAAATTTGATCGAGACATTTTGCCCAAATGGCGGAGACAGGGTCGATGTACGGGGTAAAAATATGCACGTTTACGGCTACCTGAAAAACTTTCTGTTTCCGCGGGAACATCTGGATAAAAAGATCGGGGTTTTGAGCGGGGGTGAGAAGAACCGGGTCGCACTGGCGCTGCTTTTTACGAAAAAGTATGATTGTCTGATTCTGGATGAGCCGACCAACGATCTGGATATCGCGACGATCAATATTCTCGAAGAGTATTTGCAAAGTTTCGACGGGGCGTTGATTTTCGTCTCTCATGATCGCTATTTTGTCGACAAGATCGCCAAAAAACTGTTGATTTTCAAAGGTGAGGGCGTGGT
>WGAE01000249.1 GCA_015489185.1 Campylobacterales bacterium | reverse complement strand
GAAATATTCTGTTTTTTAAGAAAAAATGTGTAACATTATCGCTGATTTCAAAATATTAAAGGAAGGTAAAAATGAAAAAAGCTGATCTCATTCAAGCAATTTCCGAGAAAACAGGCTTGTCCAAAAAGGACACGACAGCGACAATCGACGCGGCGCTTGAAGTTATCGAGGAGGCACTGGTCAACGGAAAAACAGTAAGCTTCATCGGATTCGGTACATTTTCCACAGCGCAAAGAGCGGCAAGAACCGCAAGAGTTCCCGGTACAGATAAAGTGGTAGAAGTGCCTGCGACAAGAGCGGTTAAATTCAAAGTCGGTAAAAAACTGAAAGAAGCGGTAGCAGCTTCCAAATAAATTTCTCTCTTTTAAGGAAGGTTTGCGTATTTTTTCAGTAAAATACCAAACCTTTTTTCAGATGCCTGGGTGGTGAAACTGGTAGACACGTCAGACTCAAAATCTGATGGTAGCAATACCGTGCCGGTTCGAGTCCGGCCCCAGGTACCACACTTACGCGCTTTCCAGTAACGCTTCAAGTTCCCGAAACTCTTTCGATACCGCGATTTCACTTCGTTTTTTGAGTAAGTCGATATAACTGCGAAACGCTTTGAGTCGTCTGATTTTTTCATAATCCCCGTGGGAGAGTGAGTAGAGCGCCTTTTTGGTCTCTTTGATATCCCCGCTGGTCAGTTTCGTGATCAGCTCGAAACGTCC
Source organism: Campylobacterales bacterium (assembly GCA_015489185.1). Taxonomy (GTDB): domain Bacteria; phylum Campylobacterota; class Campylobacteria; order Campylobacterales; family QNZT01; genus QNZT01. The sequence goes on along the minus strand of WGAE01000249.1, from coordinate 7,550 downwards.
GGCAAAACGGCTGAAAACTTGTTCGAGATTGTTCGTTTCGTTCACATGAATCTCCCGGGAGAGCATCTTACTCAAGTCTGCATACATCATGTTGCGCTAATACTCCTCTTTCCGCGACTCTTTTTTGTACCGGTCAATCTCATACAAGATCATTTCATTTGCTTTATCACGCGCGTTATGTGCAATCTCATGTTTGGTACGGTCCAGTTCGTTATTGATCTCGACCAGTACTTCCCGAACAATCTTTTTACGCCGGAAAAATTCCATCGTCGCAAACACACCCATGATCGCAATGATAATCCCCAGCATTGTTAAAAGATTGGAGACGGTCGAGTTGATACTTTCGACATTGGACAGCAGTTTCGCGTTGATGATCGTTTCTATCTGTTCACGTGTCATGCTTCTCCTCCTTTAGCAATCTGCCGAGCACTTCGATAAACTCAGAATCGTTTTTCCATTTATCGACCAGAAAGAGACTTTTCCCGAAACGTGGATCCGACGTAATATTTTGAAAAATTTCGTTCTCATGTTCGCGTGATGTGTACAAAAGCACCGGATTTTCGGGATACCATACTTTCAGATACTCCGTATACAAGATTGTCCCTGCCATCAGTTCATCCGGTACCTCTACCTTGGTACCGTCGGGCAGGATGATCTCCGGTTCGTCATAAAGCATAATGTCGATCACGAAAATATCCTGTTTTGTCACCTCTTTGCTATGCTGATAGAGATACTCCGTCAACTCCCGAATCTTTTCAAAATAGACCACTTTGCACAACGACGCGTCAAACGTATCGGGAACGAGCACATCTTTGTCGAACGAAATCGACACCGGATCATCGTCAAGCCATAACAGTTTTTTCATCTCACCTTCCTTACCATTTCCACCGGAATTTTGATTGCAAACGTATGTCGCGCATACTGTGTCCCCGGTACGGAAACCGTTTCATGAAGCACGACGTTTCCGCCTAATCCCTCTTTTACCAATCCTTTTGCCATATAAAGCCCAAGTCCTCGATTTGCCGCCAGCGTCTGCCGAAACGCCTCTTCCTCTTTCAGCAGGCTGTGCACGATATATCCCCGAACACCTTTTTGAAATATCTTCTCCCGCTCCTCCTTTCTGATCCGATATCCGATATTTTCGATATAGATCGTATAGTAATGAAAAGGAACATACTGATCCCAAATCTGAATATAACTACCGCTCTTGCCGTATTTGATCGCATTGTTGATCAAATTTCCCAGCACATCATGAAGATACTGTGACGGAATTTTGATCTCGACATCCTCTTCCAGACGATTTTTATACCGCATCCGTTTTGCTTCGTGCATTTTGCTTCCGTGTACGACAAGTACTTGATTGACACTCTTTTTCAGCGATGTATAACTTTCATTTTGACGTATCGCTTCAATACTGCGTGCCAGCAGTTCATCGTAACGACGGATCGAAAGATCACCGTTTTCAAAAATTGAGAAGAGATAACTACGCGTATAGTTCGTAAAATCCTTGATATCTTCAATATTGAGAAAAAGCGTATATTTATCGTATGAATCGGGCAGATGCTGGCGTTGTATTCGCCGCTCCAGATCGAGCGCCCTGCTTTTAATAATATTCAGATATTGTGAACTCTCATGAAGAATACTTTCATCGATACGCTGACTACGATATTTCGCATAGGTAACGGTATTGAGAATCGAACCGATATAAACCGAAATACGCTTTAGCATACGCCTGGAGAGCTGACTGTAATTTCTTGGCGCTTTATCAAAAACCATCACCGCTCCCGAAAGCACTCCTTCATAGTTTTTGATCGCTACAAACATGATCGATGTGATCCCTTTACGCACAAACGCCTCTTTATACTTCATGAAGAAACGATCTTTCCGGTTATCGGTACATTGTGTCTCAATATCATCGATCACAACGACATCTTTGTGCGCATTTTTGATAATGAGACTATCCTCCTCTTCGCTTCCGATCGTATAATTCGCTTCGCTTTCTCTGTCATGATCGTCGAAAAAATTGATTTGTGAGAGTACAGAGAGTGCGCTCACCTCACCCGGACGTTGAAAGACCTCCTTTTTATTAAACCAGATGATCACCCCGTCACAGGCAAACGCTTTGGCGATATTTTCGCACACCTCATCGGTCTTGCGTTTGAGATAAGGGTGGTCAATGCGTTTATGCAATCCTTCCAGCACACCGACCGTCTGATCGATACAGCGGTTCAGATTGTTCTCAATATACCGTTTTGAAAGTGCCGAGGAGAGTTTGAGCAAAAATCGTTTATCGATCTCATCGAAACGATACTTTTGAAAACTTATAAAATGCAACACCGCAAAAACCCGCTTATCAAAAACCAGCGGAATACTCAGCACCGACGCCACACGTTCGTCATGACAGAAAGCAAACCCCTGCTCTGCAATCTCTTCAACCAGCCGGATCGGATTTTTATGCTCATTATAGTCTCGGATGACATCGTAGGTATAGGTTTGCCTCAACCGTTTCGGATCGTGATTAAGCAGTTCAATCGTTTCAGCCGTGCGTGTGCGAAACGGTTCGGGAAGCCGTGGGCTAATCTCCATCAGTGAAAGCTGCTGTGTGTAGTGATCATAACGGCACGCCACATAACCGTCCGCCTGAAGCTTGGTCTCCAGATATTTGAAAACCGTCTCTTTCATGCGTTCACTCTCGCCTGCCGTCTCAAACGAGAGATTCTGAAAAATCAGATCGTTAAACCACTCCAACGCTTCAAGGTCACGCAGAATCTGATTGTTACGAATACCGCTTCTGACACGGTAAAATGCCGTATCCTTGTGAACACATCCGATAGACTGGACTTTTTTTCTCCTGCCGGAAGCGGAAATCAGCGATGCCGCAAAATCGCGCAAATCATGTTTTCGATACGCTTTATCGATATAACTCTCCCGTGCAATTTGAAAGATTTTTCTGATCCTGGCGGCTTCTTTCGTCAATACCTTAGCGTCATGTACATTACGCTGATGTAACATATTGAGTAATTCATAGGTATGCAACTGCAACGCGAAAAGATATTTGATCTGTTTGACAAAACGAAGCCGCATCGCATCCTCTTTAAAACGCGGATCGGTCATCACAGGTCCAATCAGATAAAGACGCTCCTCAAGACGAAAATAGCGATAATCAAAGCCGAAAAAGTGCGACTTTTCAATCAGTCCGTTTTGGCGGGATGCAGAGCTAAAAAGCAAGTAAAGATAAAAAAACATTTTATAAGCACGTATGGGCGGTGATCGATCGAGTGCCGCCATGAAAAAGGGGTTGAAACTGCTTTTGGTAAAGTAGATACGATCACGTAACCGACGAATTTGCGTCTCTTTAATAATATCGCTGAATTCTTCTCTCTTCTGAGGCGTCGACTCTGAAAAGAAAGAGGGTACCTCCTCCAGCTGCCGTTTCAAACCGGCAATCAATGTCTCATAACTCGTATAGTCAAGTCCACCGAATCGTTCCTGATGACAATATGAAAAGAGTTCAGAGAGATTTTCAAGTGAAAGTGTACGTATCGGAAGCAGCGTGTGAAGCGCGACTGTCTCCTGAATCGTCTGACAATAAAATCGCAGATTTTCCGTTCGTCGCATCACACCGCCTCCAGGCTAGATACAACTATTATACTTACAAATACTTTAAATAGTTTTAATAATTAAAAAACATATTAGATTATTTTAATTGATAAAACTTCTCTGCGTTCAAATAGCCCAAAGTTCGTATTTTGACGGAACGAGAACTATTTTTTAGCAGGAATCAGTCCATATTTGGCAAGATCGACATCAATCTCTTTGGCTTTGTCCTTAAGTAATTTTACCATGACGGGGTTTCGATCCATCTTGTACGTTTCAGTACGTATGACATTGCCGTTTTTATCGTAATACTTCTTCAAGCCAACTTTATAGTTGTTTTTGTAATACACCTCAGAATAGAGATTTCCTTCATGATCCCACTCTTTTTCGACCCCTTCTTTACGTCCGTTGACATACATCACTTCGGCACCTTTAACACCGTTGTCGTAGTAAATAATCTGCAAACCGTGTTTTTGCCCGTTGACATAGGGTACTTCCAGTCTCTTTTTGCCGTTGTCGTAAAAGGAGGTATAAAGTCCCTCCTCTTTACCGTTTTTAAAATTGACCTGCGATTTAATGCCGCCGTGATCATTATACCACCATGTCATTCCGTTTCGTACACCGTCTTTGTATGTCGACTTTTGTGTCTTGTCTTCGACGACATAGACCCCCTCTTTTTTATGTATCAAAGTACCGTTTTGCATCGCAATGATACTGCTCGCAATACAAAACAGTGAGAAGACGATACGCACAATCATTTCGGAACCTTAGGTGAGAAATCGAGTCCTTTGACGATAATTTTAACATCGTCGGTTTTGTTACGCAATTTCGCTAAAAGACGCACGGGACGATCCATTTTGAAAAGCTCCGTTTTGACCACATTTCCCTGTTTGTCATACCACTTTTGCATGCCCTCTTTGTAGTTGTTGACATAGCGTACTTGCGTAAAAAGCTTTCCATCAATCGTATACTCTTTTTGAATCCCCTCTTTTTTCCCGCTTTTATAAGGGACAATCAAGGCAAGCTGACCGTTTTCAAAAAACTCTTTTTCCGGTCCCTCTTTTTTGTCATTGACGTACCGAACCGTATGTTTGAGTTTTCCGGAAGGGAAGTAGCTCTTCTCAACCCCGTGACGTTTACCCGCTTTATACGGCATCTCTTCGAGCAGATGACCCTTGCGGTCGTACCACTTCATGATACCTTCACGTTTACCGTTTTTGTAGTTGACTTCGTAAGCAAGCTGTCCACCGATATAGTAGACTTTTTCGATACCTTCCTTGATCCCCTCTTTTGTCGCGGTATGGGTATGGTCACGATAGTGTATTTCTGCTCTCAACTCTCCGGTTGGAAAATATTGTTTGACCAATTCCGCCTGTAACGTTGATATCATCACCGGCATCATAGCAATCAAAATTGAGAAATGTTTCATGAAGTTATCCTTTCTGATTTTACGTTGATACGGAGAGTCCACAGACTCCCCCAATCAAAGTAAAAAACAACCTCTCCCCGGGAGGGGAAAGGGGTGCGGGTCGATTATTTCCACCCTTTGCGTACGATTTCTGAAGATTTTTCGTACGGATATTTTTTGACCAGTTCCTGAACGGAGAGTTTTTGATCACCCTCTCTCATGAAGTGCGCCAGTGTTACAGCCGCCCAGTAGTCGTTCGCATACGGTGTATCTTTCAACTGAAGCGGTACACCTTTGTCATTGACCGTGTGACATGCGACACAAGTAACAGGTCCGGCATATTCACCGTCAGGGCTGTATTGAAGCGCTTGTTGGTGTGTTGTCAGGTCAACTGTTCTCTCATCACCATCATATCGTGTCGAATAGAGACCGTGTGGAGACTCATGACATGTCTGACATGCGATATCGCCGTGTGCTTTGGAGTAGCGATAGAGCGAATATTTATTAGGCAAATCGATCGGGAAATATTTACCGCCGGTCTCCTGCTCAACAAACGGTGCAAGGTGACAATCTGCACAGTGCGGTTCTGAAGCCGCCAACCACCAGTCATTACCTGCCGATGCCGCCTTGTACGGTACCGCACCTCCGGTAGGATGGTTCCAAGGTTTCAGGTCGAGGCTACCGTTTTTACCGACATTTTTGACCAATACCGCAGATTTGTGCTCAGTGTAGTATTTCAACACTTCATTGTCTCCGGTTGCTTTCGGATCGGCAATCGCCGCGAAATAGTTGGCATCACCGTTTGCAACCGCTGCAATGATCTCTTTGAGCGATTTGTTTCTCAACGTTTTACCGGTTTGCAGACTATCATGTGTAATATTGTCATAGTTTTGGAATGCCTGCGCCACCTTGGTGTGACAGTTGGTACAGTAGAGTCCTCTCAGGCTCGTTGTTTTTCCGTGCTCATCTTTGAGCGCGACGTTGTTGAGCTGCCACTTACCGTATTCATTCAGGAAGAACGGCGGTTTGGCGTTTGGATTGGAGTGCGCATCACGTCTTACGTAACAACCGCCGCCTGATTTTCGGATATCTCCTTTTGCAAAACGTCCCTCACCGTATCTGTCCGTAACGCGGAACGGGTTGGTGTCGTCGTTCATGCTAGGATTCTGAAAGTGTGTCGGGTGACAGGATTGACATGCCTGTGAACGACCTGCGGCATCCGGCATCGGAACCATCGCGAGGTGGAATCCGTGAATCGCTTCGGTCAATGTCTTCGCTTTTACAGCCTTGTAACCGGTCGCGGTCGGTCGTGGCTCTTGCAGGTTTCCGGAAACGTTATCACCGTGACAGTCCGCACAGTTGACCATACCGATTTTACCCAATCGGTTACCCGGAGCATCCGGTTTATAATCTGAAAGAAACTTTGTACCATGGTGTGCATCATGCAGAGAGAGAATATTGATAGAAGCTTCCGCAAGGCGCGCCATATACTCACTCTCATCCGGATAGCTTTTCCAGTATGCATACTCCTGATCGCTGTATTTCAAACCTTCGTCTCTTGCCATCTGTGCCGCTTTACCGTTTCTGGAGTGACACGCGTAACAGTTTGGAATATCAACAGGGTTTGTACCGAAATAGCTGACACCGTGTCCCATCGAATCACGAATCGGTTTCCCTTCACCCGTATGCAACTCTACAGTCGAATATTGGAACGGTTGAAAATCTTTTTCAGTAACCGAACGGATCGTACCGCGTCTGGTCGAATCGTTGAATGCCGTCAGCGGCAGCCCAAGCGCATCCCAGATATGTGAAGCCGTCAACGTCAGCTTGACATTTTTAACCGCTGGAACCAGCGTATCGGTCATGACAACGTTACCGCCATCCTTACCGGCATATTCCAGATAACCGCCAGCCATTGCCTTACCGCTGGGACCACAGTCGATTTTGACCTTTACCTGACGCCCGATGCGCAAACGATCTTTGTCAGAAGCACCGCTTGGTATGGTTCCTGCCAGATCTTTATAGATAAAAAGGTGCGTCCAGACATAGTTCGCAACATTGTCACCCGGTGAATCGAAGTGCCCGTCCCCGTCGACATCCTTTGGAACGGACCAGTATTTCATTTTGTTACCTTCACTGTACGAGTTGTCACGTGTGTAGTAGTAGAGTTTGACATTATCATCCGGTGTCAGCAACTTGGGAAGTCTGCCGTATTTTCCGGACTTGATCGCCTGAGCCTGAATAGAGTTGTAGGGTGGAATCACACAACAGTAACTCATCTCGAAACCGACACAGTGCATTCCCAGTTCGTAGTTGATGAAAATGTTGTAGTCGTTTTTGGGTTGATACCCTTTGAGCATTTTACCGTTGTGCTCAAATTCCACCTTATTTAGATTTTTAAGTTGAAAAGGTGGGTTTTTGTCATATGCCGACGCCTGCGAAAGCGACAACATAGACAAAACGGAAACTGCAGCGACTGCAGATAGCATGGTCTTGTGCCTCATAGAGTCCTCCTATAGTAATTTTTACACACACTAAATTATCA
>WGAE01000248.1 GCA_015489185.1 Campylobacterales bacterium | reverse complement strand
CTTGTCGGGCAGCCCAATGTCGGCAAAAGTTCGCTGATTAACGCCATCAGCGACGCGAAACTCAAGGTGGGCAATTTCAGCGGTGTTACGGTCGAGAAGACGGAAGTGGTTTTCAACTACTGTGATGACCGCAAGTGTGAAGATTACGAGATTCATGTCATCGATCTCCCGGGCGCCTATTCGCTCAACGACTATACCCTTGAAGAGCGGGTGACGAAGAATTTTATCGAAAAAGAGGATTACGATCTCATCGTCAATGTTGTCGATGTGACCAATCTGGAGCGCAATTTAATTCTTACTGCAGAACTGCTCGAAACGGGGCGGAAGATGGTCATCGCACTCAATATGATCGATGAAGCCGAAAAAGAGGGGATCCACATCGATGACAAACAGCTCAGCGAGATCCTCGGTGTACCGGTCGTCAAAACCTCCGCTTCCGAAAAGAAAGGGATTCATGAACTGCAGGAAGCGATCATTGAAGTCTATCGAAAACCCAAAACCTCTTCAAAAATCGTCTATTCTGATGTTATCGAAGAGGAGAAACTGCGTATTGTCAAGTTTTTTAAAGAGAAGAAGTATGAGTGTCGCATTCCCTGGGACAAAGTAGCGATTAAACTACTTCAGGAAGATAAGGAGATCTACCGCTATCTGCATGATGAACCGATCTGGTTGGAGCTGCAGCCTATCGTGCGCGACGCATTGAAGCACATCTATATCCACTACGGCAAAAAGGATCTCGACGAGATCTTCGAAGATGAACGCATTGCCTTTGCCAGAGGTGCGGCGCGTGAAGTGATGACGATCGAACAGAAAAAAGAGAAAACCCTCACCGATCGTATCGATGACATTCTTTTGAATAAATATTTTGGTATTCCGATCTTTTTACTGCTGATGTGGGGACTCTTTCAGGCGACGTTCGAATTTGGTGCGATTCCGATGGACTACATCGACAAATTTTTTACCGCTCTCGGCGAGTACGCTTACAAAATATTCGGTCACGGGGAGCTCGGTTCTGTCATCAGCGACGGCATGATCTCCGGTGTCGGAGCGGTCGTGATGTTTCTGCCCAATATCATCATCCTCTTTTTGGGAATCGCCCTGCTGGAGACGACCGGATACATGAGCCGCGTCTCGTTTCTTCTGGACGGTTTTTTTCACAAGTTCGGACTACACGGCAAGAGTTTCATCCCGCTGGTGACGGGGTTTGGCTGTTCGGTACCGGCATACATGGCGGCGCGTACGCTCAAAAACGAGAAAGATCGCTTGTTGACGCTTTTTATCATCGGTTTCATGAGCTGCGGGGCGAGACTGCCGATATACGTACTCTTTACCGCCGCCTTTTTTGATGAGAGCATCGCGGGGAATATGCTATTTCTCATCTACATTACCGGTGCGATGATCGGGCTTTTTGCCGCGAAGCTGCTTAACATACTCGTCTTCAAAGGGCAGGATGAACCCTTTGTCATGGAGATGCCGAAATACCGCTGGCCCAGCCTCCGACTCCTCTGGCACACGGTCTATTCGCAGTCGCTGATGTATCTCAAAAAGGCGGGGACCTTCATCCTCGCCGCGTCGGTGCTGGTCTGGTTCGCAAGCAACTATCCCAAATATCCCGAGCTTGAAGCAGCGTATCAGCAAAAGATCGAAAAGGTGCAGGATAGTGCCCAAAAACAACAGCTTGAAAATGAACTTCAGGCAAAATTGCTCGAACAGAGTTATCTGGGTAAGATTGGAAAGTGGACCGAGCCATTTTTCGCACCGCTGGGGATGGACTGGAAGCTAAGCGTCGCTTTGGAAGCGGGACTTGCCGCCAAAGAGGTGGTCGTCTCGACGCTGGGTGTGCTCTACTCGCTGGGGGAGACAAACGAAACCTCACAGGGCCTCAAGGAGCAGATACGCAAAAATATTCCACTGCCCGTAGCGATTTCGTTTATCGTCTTTGTCATGATCTATCTGCCTTGTTTCGCGGCATCGGCAGTTTTTACGAGAGAAGCGGGCGGGGTGAAGTACCTGGTCTATCTTTTCTTTTTTACGACATCGACCGCCTGGATACTCAGTTTTATAGCTTATAAAATCGCAGGAGTGTTTTTGACATGATAACTATACATGATCTCAAAGTCGGTGATCAGGCGCGGATTGTCGCGATCCATGCCGACAAGACACTCAGAGCGCGCATGAAGTCATTCGGTATCTATCCGGGTGTCGAGTTTACCGTCAAAGCCTTTTCGATCGGTAAAAAAAATGTCGAGATTGAAGTGGGGCGCTCACGTGTCGCACTGCGCAGAGAAGAGATGGAGAAAATTGAAGTCGAGAAGATTGAAAATGAAGAATAGCATTGCAGCTGCTGTGTTACTGACAGGAAGCGCATTGACGGCGAACACGCTGGATGACGCCTTTGCCAAAGGTAAAACAGAGGGGTATCTGCGTCTGGGTGCACAGTGGCACAAACATGAAAAGTATACCAGTGACATTGCGCTCGGTGGTCGACTCGGATTCGAAACCGCTCCTGTGAAGGGTATCAGCGCCGGAGCGGCTTTTTATACCGCTCCCGGTTTTGGGGACAGGGACAATTTAGGCGTCCCATTTTTTGGTAATGAAAATCAAAATTATAGTATTTTAGGAGAGGCGTATCTTAGAGGCGTCTGGAAAGAGACGAGTGTGACCGTAGGGCGTCAGGCTATCGACACCCCCTTTGCCGACAGTGACGATATCGGCATGGTCCCCAACCGCTTCGAAGCATATACATTAACGAGTACAGCTTTGCCCGACACGACGCTCATGCTCTCGCACATTACCAAGTGGTCGGGTGTCGATGCACCGGTGATCGAGCGATTCACTTCGATCAACCCCGGACACGGCGTCCAGACATTTGGTGCGATTTATGAAGGGATTACCGATACAACACTTTCCGCATGGTACTATCACGCTGCAAATCTGGTTGACACTCTCTATCTGGAAGGAAGCCACAGCGGCAGTTACGTACTGGGCGGTTTTGCGGTAGGGGCGCAGTATGCGCG
>WGAE01000247.1 GCA_015489185.1 Campylobacterales bacterium | reverse complement strand
TAATACTCCCGGGTAAAAACAGTATTGGTATATAAGAGCAGGGTGTGGGCGGATTTGTCCTGAAACTCGATCTCTTCTCCATAAATTGCTGTTTTCTCTTTCAGGTCGTTTCTGAATTTTTCACGCAGATACTCGGGGATAATCAGCGTATCGATCGCTTTTCCGATCGCTTCGTTTTTACTGTATCCAAAAAGTGCTTCGGCAGTTTTGTTCCAATAACGGACGATCCCTTCATGATCTGTACAAAAATAGCCGATATTGGTGATCTCTTCCAAAAACTGTGTCGTTTCGTTATCTTTTGTCATTGTATATTATCCTCATGAACATTTGCAGGTTTTCTATGAAGGATACATCGTCATTTAAAAAATTATTTTTATTGAAATTCAAAGAAAATTTGAATGAATTAAAATGATTTAATTTTTATAGAGATAGCGCAGGTATCCCAGATATTCATGTAACGCTAGGTAACTCAGTTGCAACGCGTTTGTTTCGGGTAACCAGTTCAGATTGGAAGCAAGTACTGCTTTAAAATCGGTCGGTGCTGGAATTGTTTTGAAACCGACCTTTTGAAAGATCATATTGGCGCGAAGCATATGAAAGGCGGAAGTAACCAGACAAATCTGAGGGTTAGAGATTCCCGCTTTGTTTAAAAAGGCTTTTGTAAAAAGCGCGTTTTCGTGCGTGTTTCGGCTTTCTGTTTCCAGATAGAGTGAAAAGCGGTGCATAAATTTTTTGGGCATCGTGAGATTCAGGTCGAGCATTTTGTTGAGTTCTTGAACCGTTTCTATGACCGCTTCAGGATCCCTGTATCCACCTGTGTAAATGATCGGGAGGTTGTATTGCTTCGCCAGCATAATGCCGTAAAGCAGTCGTTTCATATTCCCCTCCAGAAGCGGGAGATTGGGTGTTCCCAGATAGTTTCCCCCACCTGGGACGACAACTGCATCGATCGTTTTGGGAATAGAGACAGGTGGCATATAGGCATTTTCAAGCGGTTTTGCAAGCCAGACAGCCACCAATCGTATGCTGAGCAGATAAAAAAGTAGTGCGGCAACAAGCAAAGGGGTGCGATACTTTTTACAGCGGTACGCTGCCGCAAAGAGTGCGAGGATAAAAATCCCCGGCGGCAGCAAAAAGGCTACCAGAATTTTCTTCAGGTAGATGATCAGCGTAATTGGACTGCTCCGTTTCCTTTTTGTAGTGTACCTATCAGATAACCGTCTGAATTGTCGAGAACATACGAAGCGTTTTCTTCACTGACGACCAGTATCATACCCACACCCATATTGAAGGTGCGAAACATCTCCTCTTCTTCGACGTATTGTTTCATGAAGTCGAAAATCGGCAGAGTGCGAATACGCTCTTTTTCGACGATTGCACTGAGATGATTTGGTAAAACACGGGGCAGATTCTCGACAATACCGCCGCCGGTAATATGTGCCAGTGCGTTGATTTTGTTTTTGAGTGCTTTAAAGGTTTTGACATAGATACGTGTCGGTGTCAAAAGCAGATCGATCAGCTTCTCTCCCCCAATCTCATCATCAAAACGCATCTGCAGTTTTTCGAAAAAGAGTTTGCGTACAAGAGAATAGCCGTTTGAGTGAATACCGGAGCTTGGAAGCGCAATCAAAATATCGCCTTCATGGACTCGGGAGAGACGATCCATCTCCGATTTTTCCGCAATGCCGACAGCAAATCCCGCCAGATCGAAATCCCCTTTTGCGTACATTCCCGGCATCTCCGCCGTCTCACCCCCGATGAGCGCACATTCGCTCTCTTTACAACCTTGTGCAATCCCTTTGACAATTTGTGTCGCTTCATCGGTTTTGAGTTCGGATGTGGCGTAATAATCGAGGAAAAAAGCGGGGGTTCCGAAGTTACAGATCAGGTCGTTGACGCACATTGCTACCAGATCGACCCCGACGGTATCGAACTTTTTCGCATCGATGGCAAGTTTCAGTTTCGTACCGACACCATCGGTTGCCGCCAGCATAACCGGTTCACGGTATCCTGACGGAAGTGCATATGCACCGGCAAATGAGCCGATGCCGCCTATGACATTGCTGTCAAAAGTCGCCTTGACAAACGGTTTGATATTTTCGACAAACGCATTACCTGCATCGATATCGACACCGGCATCTTTGTAACTGAGCTTTGCCACCTATTTTTCCCAGTCACATGGAGGAAAGATTTTGTTCATCAACCAGGTTGAAGGGCAGAAGTTTGTAAAAGCCCAGATCAGCATCATGATGATGACAAACAGTTGTAAAATCACTGCAACCTGAAAATGAAAACTCTCTTTCATACCGTTTTGGAAATCGTGTGCTCCCATCGCGAAAAAGTATAGAATAATACCCAGCATCAGAGCGGTTAAAATACGTTGCATTCGTGCTGCACACATAGCTCCCTCCTATGATTGTAGTTTTGTTAGACAATATTACCAAAATAGTACTAAAGCGATTGCCAGTTTTTGTTATGTACGTGTTTAAATCAGTGAAAAAGGAGACATGGAAGGGCTACATATTTAATAATAATATGCTAAAATCAGTTCCATTTAATTTAATGAAAAAAATTCAAACATATAGGGGATATAATGTTTTTTGAAGAAGAACAGGGGTTTTTGAAACAAAGTCTGAAAGTCGAAGAGAGAATTCTGGATCAAAAGAGCCGTTTTCAGCATATTGAAGTTTATCGGAGTGAAGCGCTCGGAAAGATTTTGGTGCTGGACGGTAACGCGATGTTCAGTGAAAAAGATGAGTTTATCTATCATGAAATGCTCGCACATGTTCCAATGTGTACACACCGCGATCCTAAAAAGGTGTTGATCGTCGGCGGCGGCGACGGCGGTACCGCACGTGAAGTGCTTCGACATGAGGGGGTCGAGGTTGATCTGGTGGAAATTGACCAGGAAGTTATTGACGTATGCAAAACCCATTTTCCGGAGGTGGGAGATTGGGAAAATGAGCGTTTGCACGTTCATGTTGAAAGTGGAATGACATTCGTTTCACAGGCTGCCGACAAAAGTTACGATATTGTATTGGTAGATGCGACCGATCCCGGTTCACTCTCCAACGAACTTTTTGACGCGACGTTTTACGCACAGGTCAACCGTATCCTGAAAGAGGATGGACTCGTAGCGGTTCAAGGCGGCAGTTACTGGATGGATCTGGAAGGGCATAAACGCATTTTGGAGACAGTTGGAAGACCTTTTTGGATTGCGATGCCTTATCGATACGAGATGTACTGCTACCCGGGTACCAACTGGAATTTTATTCTTGCTTCGAAAAAATACCATCCGACGGCAGATATCGTACTGCAAAGAGCCGATTTGCTCGAAGGTGTCCGCTACTATACTTCCGACATTCAAAAAGCAGCTTTTACGGTACCCGCATATATTAAAAAAGCGCTTCTGGGAATTGCCAAAAACTGATGGAATTTCAAAATGCCGTAGTACTGACAGGAGGTATCGCGACAGGTAAAAGCAGTACCTGCGCACTCCTGCAGTTACACGGTTTTAAAATTATCGACGCGGATCAAATCGCCCATTGTGTACTTGACACAAATGCGGTAGAGATTTCAAAACTGTTCGGTACAGAATATGTTGTTGACGGAAAGGTGATGCGCAAAAAACTTGCGCCGCTGATCTTTTCGAATGAAAAGGCACGTGCCGAACTTGAAGCATTGTTACATCCGCAGATCAAAGAGAGAATACTGGAAGAGAGTGCATTGTGTGAAGAACAAAATGTGCCCTATATTGTCGATATTCCTCTCTTTTTTGAAAGAGGGAATTACCCTATCGAAGAGGTGGCGGTAGTTTACTGTACCCCACAGCAACAACTGCAGCGGCTGATGCAACGGGAAGCATATACCCCTGAGGAAGCGCAAAAGCGTATCCGTGCACAGATGCCCATCGATCAAAAAAAAGAGAAAGCCACGTTCGTTATCGATAATACGCGCGATCTTAAACATTTACAAAAAGAGGTCGATAGGTTTATTGGATATCTTCGAAAGAAGTATCCTCATATTAAACTATAACCTGCGGAGCATTTGATGATACACGACCCCAGAGAGAGTAAAACTTACACGACACTGCAGATTCTTTATACGTTCCTGGCAACCCTTTTGATGGTCTATCATTCGACACAGCACTATAATATCGAAGGTAAAACACTCTTCTGGAACTTTTTTACGTTTGGTGAAATGGGTGAAGATTTACTGTTTGTATTGATGGGATTTACCGTCTTTTATACCTCCTGGCAGTTTGTAGAAGCACAAAAAGGGTATAAAGACTTCATGATCTATACCTTGACCCGTATTTTTCTGGTCTATTGGGTTTTGATCGCGATTCCGGGATTTATCGTCTGGAATATCAATCCCCATCTTCATGAAAGTATCGCCAATATTCGTGCCGATCAGTGGTGGCAGACATTTACGATGTGGTTCGGGCATCCGCGTATCGCGGTGATTACCTGGGTTTTGACGCAGTTGGTCTTTTTTGCGTTGCTGTTCGGTTTGGGGATCATCCACAGAAAACTACTCTACATCTGGTATATAGTACTGGCTATTTCACTCTACAATCTGATCGATCGGGTGACGATCCATACGCAGCCGTTCGGTGATGTGACCGATCCGCTTTTTAAGGTCTTCAGCCCGCACAATCTGGAGTTTGCGTTCGGTGCACTGGTCTTTTCCCTTTATAAAAAGAAGATTTTTATCAAACACTACAAACTTTTTTTACTTTTTGCCGTTGCTTTGGTATTCGGTGTGGGAGCGATTCACTCCCAGGGTATTCATGATCTTTACAACGCACGGGTGCTTACGTTCGGTCTGGCGGTAACGGTTTTGACGTATGCCGTGGTGAATTATGCGCAGTTTATCGATAAAGCGCCTGACAATATTTTTGTGCGCCTTGGGGAAGCCGAGTATATTATGCTTTTGATTCACGGTCCGATTTTATCGATTATGGATTTTCATTTTGCGACAAAATTTTCGTTTGGCTGGGTGTTGACCCTTGCGACGATTTTCAGTATTTTGACGGTCAGCTATTTTATACGCAGAAAGATCGAAGCACCGGCACTGGCACTGATCTATAACAGATTTATGAGCAAGTCGTTATAATCACGGCAAAAAGAGAAGAGTTGATATGCAAGTAGCCAAATATAACGCAAGCGGTAACGATTTTGTCATCTTTCATACTTTTACTTCAAAAGCACGCAATGCACTGGCAAAAAAATTGTGTCATCGCCAGAAAGGGATCGGCGCTGACGGTTTGATTGTACTGGTGCCGCATGAAACGTACGATTTTGCCTGGGAGTTTTATAACAGCGACGGCAGTGATGCGGAGATGTGCGGCAACGGTTCCAGAGCAGCGGCGCATTATGCCTATACCAACGGGCTTGCCGGTGAAAAGATGCGTTTTCTGACATTGGCAGGTGTCATTGAAGCGAGTGTGGAAGGGGATGAGGCGGAAGTAAAGCTGACCGAACCCAACGTGCTCGAAACCACTATTGTCGGCGGCGGACACAAATGGCAACTGATCGATACCGGTGTGCCGCATCTGGTTACTTTTGTTGACGATCTGAAAGCCTATAACAAAGAGATTGCCCGTGAGATGCGCCTGACACACAACGCTAACGTTAACTTTTGTAAACTTGATCCCGATACCAAAGAGCTCTACGTGCGGACTTATGAGCGCGGTGTCGAAGATGAGACGCTTGCCTGCGGTACTGGGATGGCGGCTTGTTTCTATGCGGCGTGGATGGATAAAAAGGTCGATGATATTTGCAAAGTCTATCCGACCAGCAGAGAGGAGTTGACACTCTCTTTGCGAGATGGATATATCTACTTTCGGGGCAAAGTCCAAAAAGTATTTGAAACCTCCGTCGCGACTTCATGAATCGTCAGATACTACGTCTGGCGATTCCTAATATCGTCTCCAATATCTCCGTGCCGCTCCTCTCTTCGGTTGACACAGTCCTGATGGGGCATCTCTCGCCCGCTCATCTGGCGGCACTGGGTGTGGCGGCGATGATCTTCACCTTTCTCTACGGTAACTTCAACTTCCTGCGCATGGGGACGACGGGAATCAGTGCGCAGGCATACGGCAGCGGTGCGGAGAGGGAGCTGGGATATACGCTTTTGAGGGCGCTTTTTCTCGGCTTTGTGCTGGGTATGGCGCTTTTGCTGCTTAAAGATCCGCTGCTGGATGCGGGGATCTACCTCATGAATGTCTCCCCTTCTTATGAGGCGATGGTGCGTGATTATTTCAATATTCGCATTTTCACCGCACCGGCGATCTTCATGATCTACGCACTGATGGGGTGGTATTTCGGACTCCAAAACGCTTACTATCCGCTCTGGATCACCCTGGTGATCAACCTCTCTAATCTGGTGCTGAGTGTCTGGTTTGTCAAAGGACTGGGGATGGGTGTGGAAGGGGCGGCGTACGGGACGTTGATCGCTCAGTACGCGGGGCTGCTTTTTGCTTTCATGTTGCTTCGAAGGTATCGGTATTTGCTGCGCGGTACAGTGTGGCGCGAAATCTTTCATCGCAAGCCGCTGCTTGCCTTTTTGCATGTCAATCAAAATATCTTCATCCGCACCGTAGCGCTCACCTTTGCACTCGCTTTTTTCTATGCGCAGGCGGCGAAGGGCGGGGAGATGCTGCTTTCTGTCATGATCGTATTGTTGCAGTTTATGATCTGGATGTCTTTTGCGATCGACGGGTTTGCCAATGCCGCCGAGAGTCTGGTGGGCAAATATTACGGTGCGAAAAATCGCCTCATGTTCGACAAAGCGGTACGCTACAGCTTCTACTGGGGCGGGGGACTGGCGCTGCTCTTTACCCTGGGGTACTTCTTTTTCGGCAGGGAGATCGTTATGCTCTATACCGACCAGCAGCCGGTCATCGAAGCCACGATGCCTTTCATGCCGTGGGTGGCGCTGATGCCGCTTTTGAGTTTCGGGGCGTTTATCTGGGACGGTGTTTTCATTGGGATGACCGCAGCCAAGGCGATGCGCAATGCCGTAGTGATTTCGACGGGGCTTTTTGTTGGGCTCTTTTACC
>WGAE01000246.1 GCA_015489185.1 Campylobacterales bacterium | reverse complement strand
GGGTACCGCCGCTTCGGGTGTATCGAGTCCTAGAATGATATTACGCACTTTTTTCTGTCTTCCCCTGGCGTGCAGAAGTTCCAGGAGATTCTCTTCCATCCGTTTGAATGTGATGTCGTTGATGTAGAGATCGATGCGAATATCCCTGGAAAGCGCCCATTTGGGCGGTGGGTTTTCAAACGCGACGGTGATGAAGTGGCGCTTTATCTCGAACACCGTACCGGTCAGATCGCTTTGCAGGGGATTGCCCTGACTAACCAAAACGATATCGCCGTTCGCGATTTCCGTCTCGATTTGCTTGTCTCGGGAAAAACGCACCAGATGATAGTAGAATTCACTTCCCAGATACTTCCCCTTCAGGTGCAGCACCGCACGACCGAAAAGCTCCCTTTCATGAGCACTTAACGTTTTGATTTCACGAATCTGCGCTTCGATTTCCGCCGTACGCTCCTGCTCGATCAGATAGCGATACTCCTCGACAAACGCTTCGACACGCAATATCTCCGCTTCTCTTTTTCTGGAAGGAATCAACTCTTTCCTCGGCTTGTTCTTGACTCGCTTTTTCAAAAAGATCAACGTCGCATTGTCGGCATAATGAATCGATTTGATATCGGAAGTTTTGAGCTTGAGTCGTCGCAGTGCGAGGGTGAGATCTTTCTCTTTTAGAATACCGGGAAGCAGGATGGGCGGGGTCATTTCGCCACCTGCATCGTCGAGCAGTGGATCGAGCCGCCCTCTTCGATGAGGCGGGTGGATTTGATGGGGATGATCTCTCGGGTGGGGAAGAGTGTTTTGAACAGCGTTACCATCTCTTTGTCAAGCGGGTCTTCGTAGGTGGGCAGCAGGACGACGTGGTTGGCAATGAGGAAGTTAGCGTAAGTGGCGGGCAGGCGTTGTCCGTTTTTATATTTTGGTGCGGGGAGCGGCAGGGGGATGAGCCGGTAGGGTTTTCCCTCCAGCGTTGTGAAACTTTGTAGCTCCTCTTCCATCTTTTTGAGTTCTTCGTAGTGCGGGTCGTCGGGGTCGTTGCATGTGACGTAGGCGATGGTTTCGGGGTCGATGAAGCGTGCGAGGGTGTCGATGTGTGCGTCGGTGTCATCGCCGATCAGTTCGCCGTGGTGCAGCCAGAGGATGCGTTTGAGTCCGAAGAGTTCGGTCAGTTTCGCTTCGATCTCTTCTTTGGTTATGTCGGGATTTCGGTTGGGATTGAGAAGACATTTGGCCGTAGTCAGCAGCGTTCCTTTGCCGTCGCTTTCGATGGAGCCTCCTTCGAGTACCATCTGTTCATGTATCAGTGGCGAGATGCCGAAGTGCCAGTTTTTGTGTAGATACGCCGTCACCTGATCGTCGAGCGTCGCGTCGAACTTTCCGCCCCAGCCGTTGAAGCGAAAGTCGATTAGTTTGCGCTCGCCCTCATCATAGACGGTGATCGGTCCGAAGTCGCGTATCCAGGTATCGTTGGTGTCGAACTGGACGAAAGAGATCTTGTCGTGGTAGCAGAACATCTCTTTAACCCGCTCTCTGTCATCACAGACCAGAATGAGCTTCTGGTTGAAGCAGATAGAGCTTGCGATGCGCAAAAAGACCGATTCGGCGCTTTTAAGATCGTCTGCCCAGTCACTCTTTTTGTGCGGAAAGACCATCAGAATGCTTTCCTGAGGTTCCCATTCGGCAGGTAATCTTCTCATATTTCGTGTAGCTCCATGGTAACGTCGATCAGTGCGTAGATATCTTTAATACGCTCCCCTTCGTAGCGTAGTACTTCATTCCCCCGGACAATCTCCCGGTGAAATGTTTCAATGGTCTCTGCATTTGGGCAGCGGTTTGCGCCGCCGTAGGACATACAGGCATAAACCGCCCAGCTACGGGAGAACTCCATCGCTTCTTTGAAATCTGTTGCAGAGAATTGCTTTTTACCGTTAAGGGCTGAGACCATTCCGGCACAAAATGCGTCTCCCGCACCGGTTGAATCGACAAATTTGTCACCCAGTTCTACAGGACGCGCCAGAAAAAGGGTGTCGTAGTGGTTTTTCAGAATGCCGATTGCTCCGAATTTGTCAAGTGTGATGATCGCGGAGATTTGTAGCTGTTGCAGTTTCTCGACGATGCTTTGAAGGGTAGGGTAGGTTTCTTTTGTTTCATGAAAAAAGGTTTTGATTTCATAAATATTGAGTTGCAAAATATCGATCAGTGGCAGATACGGTTTCCAAAACGAGAATCCGTGGCTTAGTTGTGAAGCGCCGAAATTTGCGTAGATGAGTACGTTTTTATCCCGAAAATATCGGATTGCAAAAAGTGTGCTCAGGTCTTCTTCGCTTTTTGCGATTGTGGGTTTGTCGTTGTGAATATGTCCGATGATGACGGCAGTGACTGATTCGGTCTGTTTGAGTCTGTCACAGACAAATGTGCGAAAGAGATTTTTTTCGTTTTTATCGTGGCTGAGGATTGTGCGGCGACTTCCTTCGACGATGATGGTTGACTTGGGCGTATCGACGCCGGAGATCAAAAAAGTGCTCTCTTCAATGAACGTACGTATTTTACTGTTATCTACACCTAAAGCCGCGGTAACGGCAGACTGGATGCGATAGCCGGCATAGTCGTGCCCGACGAAGAGTACGGGATAGACCGCTTCCCCGGTTGCGAGCAGACGCAATGTATAGTTGAGTCCGCTTCCGCCGTAGAGTTCTTCCATCGTGACGCTGTTTTTGGCACCGGGAATAATTTCTGTATCGCCGGTTATGATATATTCGAGATTGGCGCCGCCGATGACAACGATGTTTCCTGTTTTCATGAAGATATTATAGCGCTGTTTTGATTATAGGTTCGATCGGTGTTATTCAAACAGGATGTGATAAAATGAAGCAGACAAAAAAAGGAGTCGGATGTATGGAAGCGAAGATATTTTTCGGTGATGTCGAAGTAACTAAAACCAAAACGGAAGAGATCAGAAGTCCCTACAACGGGAAGGTGGTCTCTGCTTTTCCCGTCTGTGACGCGAGTGACGCAGAGGAGGCGTTACGGATCGCACGTGATGCTTTCAAAGCCAACAAAGCGATTTCGCTGAGTCAGAGGGTCGCCTGGCTGGAGGATGTGATTGCGAAATTGCGGCTGCAAAAGGAGGATATTGCACGGACGATTACCGATGAAGTGGGTAAACCGATTGCTTTTTCGCGGGTGGAGGTTGAGCGGTGCATCGAAACGCTCAGGCTCAGTGTCAGTGCGGCGATTGAACAGCACGGTGAAACGTTTCATACCGATGCGATGCCAAGCGGCAGAAAAACACTCGCTTTTTATAAACGGGTACCTGTCGGGGTTGCCGCGCTGATCACACCGTTTAACTTTCCTCTCAATCTGATTGCCCATAAGCTGGGTCCGGCACTGATCAGCGGAAATGCGGTGGTGCTGAAGCCGACACCGGAAGCGCCGTTGACGGCGTACAAGTTTGCCAAACTCTTTGTCGAAAGCCCACACCGTGCTCCTAACGCCCTGAGTGTAGTTTACGGTGATGCGGAGGTGGGAAGTACGCTGGTCAAAAGCCCGATTCCCAGGGTTGTCAGCTTTACCGGAAGTGTGCCGGTGGGGAAAATTATTATGTCTCAGGCGGGGATCAAGAAGGTGTCACTGGAGCTTGGCGGAAACGCGGCGACTTTTATCGACGAGAGTGCCGACCTGGAAACAGCGGCGAAAAAGTGTGCCGTCGGGGCTTTTGCAAATTCCGGGCAGGTGTGTATCTCATTGCAGCGTATCTATGTACATAAAAAGGTGGCAGATAACTTTGCCGCGTTGCTGGCACGGGAGGCTAGTGCGTTGGTGGTGGGTGATCCGTACGACGAAACGACTTTTATGGGACCGCTGATCAACGAAGAGGCGGCGCAAAGAGCGGAACGATGGGTGCAGAGTGCGGTTGATGAAGGTGCGGAAATACTCTGCGGCGGCAAGCGCGAGGGGAATATGTTCCCTCCTACGGTGATGCATAAAGTGCGTGACGATATGAACATCGTCTGTGAAGAGGTGTTTGCACCGATTGTCAGTATTGTAGAAGTTGCCGACTTTGAAGAAGCGCTTGGAAAGATCAACGATTCTCCGTACGGATTGCAATATTCGATCTTTACGAATGATCTGAAAAATACGCAGCGTGCGATCGAAGAATATGAGTGCGGGGGTGTGGTGGTTAATGATATTCCGACCGTACGTTTTGATATTCAGCCCTACGGCGGCAGTAAACTGAGCGGTATCGGGAAAGAGGGGCCAAAATATGCGCTCGAAGAGTTTACCGAGATCAAAAGTGTCGTGATCTGCTAACTCTGTGTAAGGACCAGACGCGATTTTTTGAAAGAGGAGAGAACGACTCGATTTCTCCCCTCCGATTTGGCCTTATAAAGTGCGATATCGACACGTTTGAGCAGACTCTCCGGAGAATCCCCCGGAATAATCTGTGTTACGCCGAAACTGGCGGTAAAGGGTGGGATATCTTCTCTTGAGATTTCCTCAACGGCTTCCCGAAGTTGTTGCGCTTTTTTGTAACTATTTTCCAAAGAGGCGTGGCGGAGGATAATGAGAAACTCTTCACCACCCCATCGTCCGAAAATATCCTCTTCCCGTATCAGTTTTTTAACGGTTTGTGCAAGTACCTGCAATACTTTGTCACCTGTGGCGTGCCCATAGGTATCGTTGATACTTTTGAAGTGGTCTATATCGAACAAAATGACACCGGTTTCCTCTTTGCGTCGTGTCGAGAATCCGCATATTTTTTCAAGTACTTCATCGAGTTTTTGTCGGTTAAATATGTCGGTCAGTCGGTCATGTTGTGCTTTGTAGCGGAGGATTTTTTCACGAATGACCATTTCGGTGACATCGGTAAAGGAGATGATCGCACTACCCTTATTATCGTATTTACTAATGTTGACCTGAAATGCTTTTGCCTCCATATTGACACCCACCATCGTGACGACACGCTCTTTAACCGGCAGGGTGGTGATATAGTCGATCCATTTTTCTCCCTCAGGTACGCATCCGAGATGGAAATATTCACGATGTCTAATGAAAAAATCACAGATACAGGTATGATTACGAAGAAGATGTTGTAGTGAACTGTATCCGAAAAACTCCAGTACTTTTTTATTGACATCGGCGATTTGGGTACCGTCTGTAATGACAATCATATTCTCCTGGGTGTCGAGTATGGTTTTGAGTTTATGGTAGTTTTTATGTAATTTCACGTTTTGTTTTTTGATTTGATATTGCAATTTCTTTTCCCGTACAATATAGAACAAAATCAAAAAGAGCACGACGGAGAACATCATAAAGACGACTTGAAAACTGTTACGCAACTGGTTGAGATAGGGGCTTTTTGAAAAAAGGAGCATATAGGCTTGTGTCTCTTGTGTCAGTGTATGGATGACGGGAATCAGTGTCGTGACATAAGTGGTATCATCGATTTGTTTCATGAGAGAAAGCGGCTTTTTGTTTTGTAATAAAAAAGCGGAATTCGGCAATGTTTCGGGTAAAAGCTTTTTTGTTTCGGCACTTGTGTGTTTTAGATCGATGACAAAATCGGGAGATATGCTGCTTGTAAGATAATTTTCATTTTCAAAGACCAGTGCCTTTTTGTCGATAATAAAATGTGTATCGATAAATTCGTTTTGCAGATATTTGGCAAGCGTATATGCAGGAAAAGACAATTCGACACTGCACAGATATCGGTTTTTCATAAAGAGGGGAAACACAAATCTGTATCCATCACTTGCATAGCCCTCTTCAAAACTGCTGATTGGACGATGGGTACGATTGACGTAGACGACGGTATGTCTGAATGTACTGAGGTCGTCACCGTAACGATCCGGTGCATGCAAGCGTAGCAGACTGTGGTTGTCGGGTGTGTGAAACTGTACTTGGTTAAATCCGAATTGTCGGAGTTTTTTATATTTGGAGGAGAGTGTCTGGTAGAGTGCTTTGCGACGTTTGTCAGTATCGTAAACAGGTGCTTTCAAAGTTTTGTCAACCATCTCTTTTACGGAGTCGGTATCTATCAGTGCGGTATAAGCGATCTGTGCTTTTTGGGCGAATGTTTCGAGTGTTGTTTCATATTTGCTTTGAATATTTTTTGTGAAATTATTCAGATATTCTTTCTCTTTGATGTGTTGATACCATGAAAGTGCAAAATAGAGAATTAGTTCAGTTGTAATAAACAGTACAAGGACTTTGGAATAGGGTTTAATTGTTTCAATGATCTTCATATGAACCATATCGTCTGTTACGATTTTTGATTGAGAGAAAAATGTGTTAAAATGCACGAAAAGATAAAAACTATGAAAAACAGGAGGGAGGAAATATGTTGGAAGTTGGTACACAGGCACCCGATTTTTGTCTGCCGAATCAGGATGAAACCGAAATCTGTCTGCGTGATCTGAAAGGGAAATGGGTTGTACTCTATTTTTATCCCAAGGACAATACCCCCGGATGTACGACTGAAGCGTGTGACTTTACGGAAGCACTGCCCGATTTTGAAGCGCTTGATGCGGTGATTCTCGGTGTCAGCCCGGATAGTCCGAAGAAACATCGGAACTTTATTGAAAAGAAAGGGTTGAAAATCACGCTGCTCAGCGATGAGGAAAAAGAGGTATTGCAGGCGTATGATGTCTGGAAATTGAAAAAAAATTACGGCAGAGAGTATATGGGTGTTGTACGAACGACCTATATTATCGACCCCGACGGCAAGATCGCCGCAGGCTGGACAAATGTTCGTGTTAAGGGGCATGTTGAAGCAGTCAAAGAGAAGCTTGCAAAGCTTCGGGAAACGTACGGTAGCTGATGCTGGTACATATTTGCTGTGCAGTCGACAGCCACTATTTTTTGCAAAAACTGCGTGAAGCGTATCCGAATGAGCGGCTGACGGGATTTTTTTACGATCCCAATATCCATCCTTACAGTGAATATAGGCTTCGTCTGCTTGATGTGCAGCGTTCATGTAAAAAACTGGGCATCGACCTGATTGAAGGGGAGTATGATTACGAAGGGTGGATCGATGCCGTATGCGGGCTGGAAAACGAACCGGAAAAAGGAGCACGATGCGATGTCTGTTTCGACAACAGGCTGGAACGCACCGCCCAACAAGCTGCCGCAATGGGCGAGAAGAGGATTACGACGACGCTTTTAACAAGTCCGAAAAAGTCGCAGGAGCAGTTGCAGGAAGCGGGGCGAAGTATCGAGCGTCGATACGGTGTTGAGTTTGTTGCTCCAGATTTTCGTAAAGAGGGAGGTACGCAGGAACAGTTTGCAATGGCGAAAGAAGAGAAACTCTATCATCAGGATTACTGCGGTTGTCTCTATGCCCTGACGGTGCAACGTGATCAGCAGCGAAAACTGGCTGATGAACTTTTCTCTCCCCTGAGCAGGCGTATCCTTCCCGAGTCGATTGAAGATAGAATCCGGCTCTATGAAAAACGTATGGAATTGGAAGATGCGGGAATCGCTTATAAAATTGTACGGGAAAAGTTTCTTAATTACCGTTTGCTGCGTGCCTATGTGAAAGTAAAAGGTGAGGTAATCCCTTCATGGTTTTTACCATACTCCACGCTCAAGAGAGATTTTACAAAATTTCGCATTGCTGATAAAATCGAAGATATTTATTTTGCAAATCGGGAAGAAATTATTCTTCTTTCTCTTTCGGCTTATAATAAATTAATTGATAAAAATTATCAATCTATTCAAGATATTTTCAAAAAACCACCGGATTTTGATGCAGAAATGCGTGCAAGAGGTAAAATAATTTATAATTTCTTATCTCTGACGCCGATTATCGTACTTGAAAATATTGACAAAAACGCTACTTACAGACTTTACCTGAATGCCCATATTTACGAGGATGTCAGAGAGCATTTAGCAATTTTCAGCTAGAATTGATTAATTTTAGAGAGCTGGAGTTGTTTAAATGGTTATGGATGTAGTCGAAATTCAGAAAATTCTTCCCCACCGTTTCCCCTTTTTGCTGATTGACAGAGTACTCGAACTTGAAGAGGGTAAATCGATTTATGCGTACAAGAATGTATCGATCAGCGAAGGAATCTTTCAGGGGCATTTCCCGGGGCATCCGATCTATCCTGGTGTGATGATCGTGGAAGGAATGGCGCAGGCAGGCGGTCTCCTGGCGTTTCACAGCCTCAGCGAAGAGGATAAAGCCGATATCGAAAACAAAGTTGTCTACTTCATGAGTATTGACAACTGTAAATTTCGTGCACCGGTGCGTCCTGGTGATCGGCTCGAATATCGGTTGTCGGTTACAAAACACAGAGGAAACGTCTGGATGCTCAAAGGTGAAGCGTTCGTCGACGGGAAACTGACGACAGAGGCGGATCTCAAAGCGATGATCGTGGATAAATAACAAAATGCCGCAAATTCATCCGACCGCTATTATCGAAGAGGGCGCACGGATTGCCGAGACGGCGGTTGTCGGTCCGTACGCTTTTGTTTCATCCAAGTCGGTGCTTGGTGAGGGGGTTGTGGTTGCGCAGGGTGCGCAGATTCACGGTCACACCGAAATTGGAGAAAATACCAAAATCTTTCAAAACGCCGCGATTGGTTCGATACCGCAGGATTTAAAGTTTCGTGGCGGCGATGTGAAACTGATTATCGGAAAGAACAATACGATACGCGAATTTGCTTTTTTCAATCCCGGTACGGAAGATGACAAAGCCGAGACCGTGATTGGAGATAATAACTTGTTTATGGCATATACCCACGTAGCGCACGACTGTATTATCGGCAATAACAATGTGTTTGCTAACAATGTTGCGCTGGCGGGGCATGTGGAGATAGGTAACAATGTGGTGATCGGAGGTTTCACGCCTGTACATCAGTTTGTCAAAATCGGTGATCATGTCATGATTGGCGGAGCGAGTGCCGTTGCGCAGGATATTCCGCCTTTTTGTCTGGCGGAAGGAAACCGGGCGACGGTCAGGAGTCTGAACCTTGTCGGTTTGCGTCGCCGTATGGAGCGTGAGGATATCGAAGCGCTCAGTAGTGCTTACAAACGTATCTTCCGCGGACAAAAGACACTCAAAGAGGCGGCAAAGATCGTATTGGAAGAGACCGATAACGAAAAAGTGAAATATCTGTGCGAATTTATTATCCACACGACGCGCGGAATACCATACGAGAGGAAATAGAGAATGTCAAAAAAAACATGTAGCTTTTGTCACACACCCGAAAGTGTCGATAACAGATTGCTGGCGGGAGAGGGAATATACATTTGTGAAAACTGTGTGATTTCCGCGTACAAGATCTTTTTCGGAGATGATACGGAAGAGAGTGACGAGCATGAACTGGATATGGAGCTTTTTACGCCAAAAGAGCTGAAAAAAGTTCTGGATGAGTATGTGATAGGTCAGGAAGAGGCAAAAAAAGTGTTTGCCGTCAGTGTCTATAACCACTATAAGCGTATCTTCAAACAGCATAAGGTCAGTGGTGACGATACCGAAATCCAGAAGTCAAATGTGCTTTTTATCGGACCGACGGGTAGCGGAAAAACCCTCATGGCGCAGACACTGGCGAAGTTTTTGGATGTACCCATCGCGATTGCCGATGCGACAAGTTTGACGGAAGCAGGTTATGTCGGCGAAGATGTTGAAAATATATTGACAAGACTCCTGCAAGTTGCCGACAACGATATCAAGAAAGCGGAACAGGGGATCGTATTTATCGATGAAATCGATAAAATTGCAAGACTTGGTGAAAATCGTTCCATTACACGCGATGTCTCCGGAGAAGGTGTACAGCAGGCGCTTTTGAAGATCATTGAAGGTTCTTTGGTCAATATTTCGCCTAAAGGAGGACGCAAACACCCTAATCAGGAGTTCGCGCAGATCGATACGACCAATATCATGTTTATCTGCGGCGGGGCATTTGACGGATTGGAAGATATTATTAAAAAACGTCTGGGCGGGAACGTGCTTGGATTTGGTCAGGATAAACGCGGAAAAGAGGAGAATAAAGATATTCTAAATCTTGTCGAACCGGATGATTTGGTCCAGTATGGCCTTATTCCGGAGTTGATAGGTCGTTTGCATTCGATTGCCACACTCAAAGAGTTGAGCAAGGAAGATATGGTCAGAATTCTGGTTGAGCCGAAAAATTCTATCATCAAGCAGTATCAGAAACTTTTTGCGATCGATGATGTAATACTGACCTTTGAAGATGAAGCACTACTTGCGATTGCAGAGCTTGCCATCAAAAGAAAAACGGGTGCAAGAGGGCTTCGAACGATTATGGAAGAGATCATGGTAGATATTATGTATGAGTTGCCTGAACTTGCGGGTTATGAGGTGATCATCACCAAAGGTGTTATTACAAAAGAGGCGAAACCGATTTATAAAAAACCACAAAAAAAGAGTGCGTGATGTTGTTAAGCAAACTACTGGGACTGTTTTCGAATGATTTGAGTATTGATCTTGGTACGGCAAATACGATTGTGCTGGTCAAAGGAAAAGGGATCGTAATCAACGAACCTTCCGTCGTAGCGGTGCAAGCCGGAAAAGGCGGAAAGAAAAAACTGCTGGCGGTCGGTCGTGAAGCGAAGGAGATGCTTGGAAAAACACCAGGAGATATCGAGGCGATTCGTCCTCTGAAAGAGGGTGTTATAGCCGATTTTGAAGTAACGGAGAAGATGATCAAATATTTTATCCAAAAATCACACTCCCGAAACAATTTTATTCGTCCCCGTGTGATTATCTGTATACCGTACGGATTGACACAGGTCGAGCGCAAGGCGGTTAAAGAGTCGGCGATGAATGCGGGCGCGCGAGATGTGATCCTTGTCGAAGAGCCCAAAGCCGCAGCGATCGGTGCCGGATTGCCGATTCAGGACCCAAAAGGAAATATGGTCGTTGATATCGGCGGCGGTACGACTGAAATCGGTGTCATTTCGCTGGGGGGATTGGTTCGAAGCAAGTCGATTCGCGTCGGAGGCGATAAATTCGATCAGGCAATCGTCGATTACGTTAAGAAAAAATTCAATTTGCTGATCGGCGAAAGAACGGCGGAAGAGGTGAAAATCGAAATCGGTACCGCGGTTGTTCCGGAAAAAGAGATGAAAATGGTCATCAAAGGTCGCGATCAGGTAACGGGACTGCTTAAAAGTATCGAAATTTCCAGTAAAGAGGTGCGTGAAGCGATTACGGAGCCGCTCAAAGATATTGCTACAGCGGTTAAAGAGATTTTGGAGGTTGTCCCGCCGGATCTGGCAGCAGATATTGTTGAAAACGGTATTGTCCTTACCGGAGGAGGGTCTTTGATTCGTGGACTTGACAGCTATTTGAGTAAAATCGTCAAATTGCCGGTTTTTGTTTCAGAAGAGCCGCTACTGGCAGTTGCCAAAGGAACCGGACGTATGCTGGAGGAGATCGAGCTTTTACAAAGCATCTCTTTACATGATTAAAAACAGATTGGTTTTAGTACTTCTTATTGCTGCTTTACTCTTTATATCAATCAACTTCAGTACCTTTTTACGGGAGAAGGTACTGGAATTTCCTCTCTTTATTAAAAATAGTGTTTTCGAAATAAAACATCATTTGGTTGATGAAGCACATTCCCTCTTTTATCAAAAAGATCGCATCGTCGATCTTGAAAAGGCACTGGCATCCTGTCAGGAAACGGCGACCCTTTCGGTTGCATTTGCAGCAAAACTCAACCACTTTCTTAAAGAGAGTAAACTTCAACTATACGATCCCGATTTAAAGCTGGTTCAGGCGCTCTCTTATGTCAAGCTTGGGGACTACAGCAAGATGTGGCTCGATTTTCCGGACTATAACCGCTCGAAAGTTTATGGATTACTTTACAAAGGATATGCCGCGGGGATTGTCGATTCACAGGACAGTCGTCCCGTGGCTCGACTGCTTTCAAACAAGAAGATGGTCTTTTCTGTTGAAATCGGTAAGCAGAAACATCTGGGGGTACTCTTTGGCGGTCGTGATTTTCTTGCTGTGAAATATATTCCGACCTATGCGGAAATTAAGGTAGGAGATGAGGTCATTACCAGTGGAAACGACAATATTTTTTACGAAGGGGTCAAGGTAGGTGAGATTATTCATGTACAGATGACAACCCTCTATAAAACGGCTTTAGTCAAGCCCTATGCTGATCTGCACAATCCTGAATTTTTCTATGCGGTTGATGTCTACACACCGGGTGTGAATGAACGCAATACAACGCTTTTCAGCGATGCGCTAAAGTAGTAATTTGCTATAATAGCCCAATTTTATTACCCAGGGAATTCTATGCCAAAACGTCAAGATATACAGAAAATCTTACTTATCGGGTCAGGTCCGATTGTTATTGGTCAGGCGTGTGAGTTCGACTATTCCGGTACACAGGCTGCCAAAACACTCAAAGAGCTCGGTTATACCGTTGTACTGATTAACTCCAATCCTGCTACGATTATGACCGATCCAGAATTTGCCGACAGAACGTATATTGAACCGATTCAGGAAGATGTTATCTACGAGATCATCAAAAAAGAGAAGATTGATGCGATTTTACCGACGATGGGAGGTCAGACGGCGCTGAACGTCGCGATGAAGATGTATGAAAAGGGTATGCTGGAGGGGGTGGAATTTCTGGGCGCACACCCTGAAGCGATACAAAAAGGGGAGGACAGACAGGTCTTCAAAGAGGCGATGATCAAAATCGGGATGGATTTGCCCAAAAGTAAATATGCCTACAATATGGACGAAGCGATGGAGGCAGCCGAAGAGATAGGTTTTCCGCTGATTATTCGTGCTTCGTTTACCCTTGCCGGCGGCGGAAGCGGTGTCGCGTACAATATTGATGAGTTCAGGGAACTGGCGCAAAAGGGACTGGAAGCAAGTCCGATCAACGAGATTTTGATTGAAGAGTCGTTGCTTGGCTGGAAAGAGTACGAGATGGAGGTTATCCGGGATAAAGAAGATAACTGTATCATCGTCTGTTCGATTGAAAATCTCGATCCGATGGGTGTGCATACAGGAGATAGTATCACTGTCGCCCCGGCACTGACGCTGACCGATAAAGAGTATCAGCATATGCGAAACGCCTCGTTTGCGATTTTGCGTGAAATCGGCGTCGATACGGGCGGTAGCAACGTCCAGTTTGCGGTCAACCCCAAAAACGGAAGGATGACCGTCATTGAGATGAATCCGAGAGTCAGCCGCTCTTCCGCACTGGCGTCCAAAGCGACCGGGTATCCGATCGCCAAAGTGGCGACTCTGCTGGCGGTAGGATTTACGCTTGATGAGATCACAAACGATATTACCGGAACCGCCGCGAGTTTTGAACCGGTGATCGACTATATCGTGACCAAAGTCCCGCGGTTTACGTTTGAAAAGTTCCCCGGGGCAGATTCGACACTGACCACTTCGATGAAGAGTGTCGGCGAAGCGATGGCGATCGGAAGAACATTCAAGGGGTCGATGCAAAAAGCACTTTGCTCACTCGAGACCGATTTGCGCGGTTTTGAAAGAGTCGATGCCGACGATGCGACGTTGAAGAAAGAGATACGACGTCCCAACAGTGAGCGTTTGCTGTATATTGCCGAAGCTTTCAGGAGAGGATACAGTGTCGAAGATATTCATGAGCTTTGTAAAATAGATCCCTGGTTTTTGTATCAGATCGAGGAGATTGTGGCGTTTGAAAAAGAGATCGACGCGGACATGCTCAAAGATAAAGAGAAACTACGTTATGCCAAAACCTACGGTTTCTCCGATGCAATGATCGCCCACCTGGCGGGTGTGACGGAAGATGAAGTTTATGATAGCCGAATGCGGCTTGGTGTGAAACTCGAATATAACGAAGTCGATACCTGTGCGGCGGAATTTAAGGCGTTGACGCCGTATCTTTACTCAACGACACCGGTTTCGGATATCAAAAAACCGGACAACGTACTCAATGCGGAAAAGGTGATGGTCATCGGGGGCGGTCCGAACCGGATCGGGCAGGGAATCGAGTTTGATTACTGTTGTGTACATGCTGCATTTGCACTGGCGGATATGGGTGTCAAATCGATCATGTACAACTGTAACCCGGAAACGGTATCGACCGACTACGATACGAGCGATATTCTCTATTTTGAACCGATCAATTTTGAAGGGGTGCGCAGTGTGATTGAGCGTGAAAATCCCGACGGTGTGATTGTCCATTTCGGTGGACAGACACCGCTGAAGCTTTCACGCGATTTGACACGTATCGGTGCAAAAATTATCGGTACCTCCGCGGAAGTGATCGATATGGCGGAAGATCGGGAAAAGTTTTCCGAATTTATCCAGAAGATCGGTCTCAAACAGCCGGCAAACGCAACGGCGACCAATAAAGAAGATGCGCTGAAAATTGCGGAAGAAATCGGTTATCCTGTGCTGGTACGACCGAGTTACGTTCTGGGTGGTCGGGCAATGCGTATTGTCTACAGCGATGAAGAGTTGAACCAGTATATGGATGAGGCGGTCAGTGTCAGTAATGACTCACCGGTACTGCTGGATAAATTTCTTGATCACGCGATCGAGATCGATGTGGATGCGATCTGTGACGGGAAAGATGTCTATATCGGTGCAATTATGCAACATATCGAAGAAGCGGGGATTCACAGTGGAGACAGTGCCTGTGCGCTACCTCCCGTAACCCTCTCTGAAACTTTACAAAAAGAGATTGAAAACAAGACCAGAGAGATTGCGCTGGGGCTCGGTGTGAAAGGGTTGCTGAATATTCAATATGCCGTTTATCAGAATGAAATCTATATGATTGAGGTCAATCCGAGAGCGAGTCGCACCGTTCCGTTTGTGAGTAAAGCTACGGGTATTCCGATGGCAAAAGTCGCCACGCGTGTAATGTACAAAGGCGATCTTGTCGAAGCGCTTGCATTTTACGATACCTTCAAAGTGGTCTATAAAGAGGGAGACATCTATAAGCCGCGCATTAAAAAACATGTTTCGGTCAAAGAGGCGGTTTTTCCGTTTAAAAAACTTGCCGGTGCGGATTTGATCCTGGGACCGGAGATGAAATCGACCGGAGAGGTGATGGGAATTAGCGAGAGTTTCGCACTCTCTTTTGCCAAGAGCCAGTGCGCCAGTGACAACCGATTACCTCAGGAAGGTACGGTGTTTATCTCTTTGACCGATACCGACAAGAAGTTTGTCAAAGAGCTGGGGCAGAAGTTTATTGATATCGGTTTTTCGATCGTTGCTACCGGCGGGACGCACAAAGCACTTGAGGAGGTCGGTATTCCCTCGCAAAAGGTGCTGAAGATCTCCGAAGGACGCCCGAATATCGAAGATATGATCAAAAATGCCGAAATCGCGTTAGTGGTTAACACCAGTGACAGTAGTGCGACAAAAAATGATGCCAGACTGATTCGCCAGAGTGTGTTGCGTTTGGGAATACCGTACGTGACTACCGTTGCCGCGGCTTTGGTAACTGCCGATGCAATCGCGGCGGTACGCAAACAGAAAGGATCACTCGGACCTAAGGCGATTCAAGACTACCTTTCATGAACCCCGATAAACTCTACCTGACCCGAACGGATACCACCGTCGGGTTTCTTTCTCAAGACTCCGAACGAATCGCAAAAGCAAAAGCACGCGATCCCAGACAACCTTTTCTTTGCTGTGTGGCCTCGTTTGATGCTTTGAAAAAGCGCACAAGAGTTCCGAAAGCGTATAGAAAGTCGGTACGAAGAGCGAAGAAAACCACTTGGATTTATCCGAACAAAAAGGCGATCCGTGTTGTGTTCGATGCGGAGCATCGACGCTTTTTGAAGCGTTTCGGTTTTATGTACTCCTCCTCCGCCAACAAGACGGGAGAGAATTTCGACGAAGCATATGCGAAAGAGGCGGCGGATATTATTGTCGAAGATGCAAAAGGGTTTTTGGCAGGTGAACCGTCTCAAATCTATCAAATTGGCAGACGAAAAAGGACCAGGCTCCGATAACTTTAGAAAAAAGTGTTGTAACAGAGATAAAAAATTCTCCAATGGATAAAAAAGTAACAAATTTTTACCAAAATCTCTTTCCTTTCTGTTATTTATGGAATAAGGTAAAAAATATCTGTATACTGGAAGTAGATTGACGGAAGGAACTGCTTCATGAAACAGGTAGCTTTATTTGGACTTTTATTATTCGCACTGATACCGCTGTGCGTAGGTGCGTCAGAGTACACGACCCGAAATATGCAATGGGTGAACGATTTTGAAACATTGGTCAGGCTCGATACCCAAAGAACGGATGCTGTAGCGGGAGAAGATATGAACGATAACGGAGTGCGCGACGATGTCGAAAGCTATATCGAGATGAAATTCGGAAACGATCCTTTCCAAAAAGAGATATTTATGGAAGCGGCGCGTAAAATTCAGCAGATTATCACCTTACCGGAAAACAGCAGCGTCGAGGAACACATACGTCTGGATCGTGAATTGCTCGAACTTTATACCTGTCGTGATTATATCCTTTATCGTGATGAAGAGAAAGAGATCGATCAACAGATGATGAACAAAACCCTCTTCAAAGCGAGAGTGCTTAATACGAGAGAGCGGCTGGACCGCTATATTGCCCATAAAAAGCGTTTGCCTTTCAAATACAGTGAGTTAACGGATGCCCAGCTTCAGCATGAAAAACAGATCTGCCTGCGACGTTATGAAGCGATCAAAAATCCTGATATTGCCAAAAACGTACAAGTGCACAACCTTCGCTGAATCACAAATTTTTATACTTTTTGAAGTATACTGCCGCTTATGAAAAGAGTGATTGTATACGGAGATATTCACGGTTGCCTTGATGAATTGAGGCTGCTTCGTGAAAAACTTGCCGTAACCCCGCAAGATCTGGAAATCAGTGTCGGTGATATTTTAAACAAAGGTCCCTGGCTGGGGCACGAAATGATCCGCTATGTGCAGGAGCATCGCATCGCGGTCGTTGTGGGGAACAACGAAGAGAAAGCGGCAAAGCAGTATAAAAAGTACAAAAAAGAGGGGGTATCGTTTCTAAAAACCCTGCGCCCTTTCGAGATTGCCACGGTGATGAGTCTGCAGGAGTCGGATTACCGTTTTCTCAAGTCGCTTCCTTACTTCATGAAGGTAAAAAATCTGACTATTTTGCACGGCGGACTCAAACCCGGTATGCAACTGGAGAAGCTCACACAAACGGAGAAAAAAGAGCTTACGCTTATTCGCTATTTCGACAAATCGCTTAATCCGATTCCCTGGCACGACAAAGAGAACAGATACTGTTTCTGGGCGGAAGTGTATGACGGAACACAGGGGTTTATCGTCTCCGGACATCATCCGTTTGAGGAGCCGAAAATATGTGAACATGCCGTCGATATTGACACCGGCTGTGTTTACGGAGGGAAGCTGACTGCCGCGGTCTTTCCTGTCAATGAAAAGCGGGTCGAGACGGAAAATGTCACCTTTGTGAGCGAGAAAGCGAAGCGCGATTACTGGGGAGATTATCTTTACGGGGAGGGAAATGAAAAAGATTAGAAACTGGGCGCACACAACACTATGTCGCCCCAAAGATATTTTCTATCCGCAAACGGAAGAAGAGATTGTCGATATCGTCAAAATCTGTAACGCCAATCGCACACCTTTAAAAGTAGTGGGAAAAGCGCACTCTTATAACGATATTTTTTGTGCGGGAGAGGAGGGTATTGTCGTATCGCTGAAAAAATTTGACCGCATTGAGCATATCGATTATGAAAAAAAGTGTGTGACGGTACAGGCGGGTATTGATATTCCAAGATTGATCAAAAGGCTCAAACCGCACGGACTCTCACTGAAAAATCTCGGTACCAATATTTTTGACAATATCGCAGGCGCCTGTTCGACCGGATACCACGGCAGCGGGATGAACTTTGGGATATTCTCGACCGACGTGGTTGAGATGGAGGTGGTTACACCTGCCGGGGAGAAAAAGCGTATTAGACGCGAAGATGAAGCTTTCAAAGCGTACGGTACGGGGCTCGGTATGCTTGGGATTATCATTCGTGTGACGCTGCAGTGTGAACCCTTCTATAAACTGGAAGTGGTCGAAAAGCGGATGAAACTTGAGGAGATTGAAGCACAGTTTTCTACGCTGTTACAAGAGAATAGACACTTCAAATTTATCTGGATTCCCCATACCGACCATTTTATGGTCTGGCTTGCAAATAAAACCGATAAATCCGAAAGTTCATTTTTGAAAAAGCTCTATACCTATGGTTTTATCGGTGTTGTAGTCAACAACTTTCTTCATGAAGCATTGCTCTTTTTGGCTTCGTTCAATCGCAAACTGGTTCCCAAAATCAACCGCTTCATGAGCCGTATACTGTT
Organism: Campylobacterales bacterium; assembly: GCA_015489185.1. Classification (GTDB taxonomy): domain Bacteria; phylum Campylobacterota; class Campylobacteria; order Campylobacterales; family QNZT01; genus QNZT01. Next base: position 6,649 of record WGAE01000246.1, on the reverse strand, counting down.
GCCTGCAGAGGGGGAGGAAGCACGCAGTGTCTATGCATCGCACTGGGCATTTTTCCTGCCGCACGTGCTCAAACAGGATGTGGTAGAGTATGCATTTAACATTGAAGAGACTTTCGATGTTTTTCGTGAAATTATCGAGATGATCAAGACCAAAAAAATCTACGTCGACACACCGATTGAAGTGCGTTTTGTGAAAAAAGATGATTTCTGGATGAGCCCTACACAGGGAGAAGATGTCTGTTTTATTGGCACAAAAATCCATTTCCCCCTGATGCGCAGACCGGAATATTTCCGCTATTTTTCATTGATCGATCAAATTTTGCTCAAACATCGCGGTCGCCCGCACTGGGGTAAACAGTTTCGTATCACGACTGAAGATTTTCGGCGAAACTATCCGCACTGGGACAAATTTTGGGCATTTGCGGACAAAGAGGATCCAAACCGCATTTTCCAAAACCGGTTTTCGAAACAATTGAGAGGTGAATAAGAGGCTGGGAAGTGAAAAACCGGAAGTGCTTTGCTTCCGGTTAGTAATTGTTATATGATTAAAGCGGTGTGACGTTTTGTGCCTGCGGACCTTTATGCCCTTCGCCGATTTCAAATGTGACTTGTTGACCGTCCTGAAGTGTCACGCGACCGGGACCGTTGTGATTGACTTGTCTGAAGTGAACAAACACATCATCTCCGCCATTTTCTTGTTGAATAAAACCGTAACCTTTTTCGTCGTTGAACCATTTAACCGTTCCATGAAGCAATTCTGCCATATGTTGTACCTTTGTAAAAAATCTTGAAGTAGAATCGGGAGTCTTTCAGTCTAACGCAGTAACACAAAATGTAGTAACGCAATACACCGAAGTGTACTCTGTAAAATTTCTCTTCACCACTATTATAGCGGAAAATTTTGTTTTGTCAAAGGTTTTTGAGTAAAATCGGCGTTTTTTCGCGTAAACTTCTGTATCCCGCCTCCAAAATGGCGGTTACCGGATGGGTAGTGGCGACAGTCGGTAGTTTTTGATTGAGTTCAGAAAGTGTGGTTTCTTTGTTTTTGAGTGCGGTAGCCGAGAGGATAAAATGCTCCAGGCTTTTGTATCCGTACCCCTCCTGCCCTGCAAAGGCGCCGTTTCGCGGTGTATACTTCATGAAGAGTGGATTGACGCTCTGAAAACCGTCGGAGTCGGTAGCAACCGTATAACCGCGATGCGCCTGATCGACACGAATCTCTCCCTGATGCCCCAGATAGAAGAAGCGTTGTTGCGAGTGAACGTCGGAAGGCGGTGCGACCCACGATGCGGTATGGATGCTGGTGGCGGGATTGCCGCTGTGTATATTTTTCCAGGTGACGGTCAGGGTGATCGTATCTTCGATCTCTCTTTGCAAGATCTCTTTACCGACACCCGATGCGGCTACCGCATAGACACTGACGGGTTCGGCGATCCCCTGAAGCGCCCAGACGAGTAGATCGATATGGTGGGCGTTGAGGTAGTAGCTGATGTCGCTTGAGATGCCGGCCCACGCTTTAAAGGTTTCAAGCTGGCTTTTGGGTTGACTCATATAGGCACTGAAGTGTCCAAACTCACCCAGTCTCTTGATCCTGTCTACCGCATCGGTGTAAATAGGATCGAAGCGCTTATGAACTTCAAGCATCGTCAGTAGCCCCTTTTGGGCGCTGATACGTGCAAGTGTATCGTGTTCGGCTACCGTCTTGACCAGAGGTTTTGCAATAAGTACGTGCATTCCCGCTTCCAGCGCATCTTTGGCGATAGAAAAGTGCGTATCGTCAGGTGTAAAGATCATGACTGCCGAACCTTTGGGCAACTGTTTCAGTGCTGTTTTGTAAGCTTGTGGATCGATGACAGGTTCTTCGGGAAAGGCTTTGAAGTGGACATCAAGCGTGGGGTATGCCCCTTTGAGATTGTTCTCGAAATGGTTGCGGATTGCGTTAAAACGTCTGCCGTTTCTGCCTGCAAGTATAATCTTGCCAACCAGTCCACGCGCGCGCATATCAAAAAGGCTCAGTGCTACGACACCGAAACTTTTATCCGACTTTGCCACTGTTTCACCCGCTAAACCGGTCACGTACTCACCTGTTCCTATTACCAGTACATCGATCATAATACATTCACCTTTCCGTCTTTGATATTAAGTATCTGTATCTGCTTCCATGCGCGTTCCGCTTTTGAAGCCATTTTAGTTTCATGGTACCTGGTACGCAGCGGACACTCCCAGGTCGCATCCCATCGAACCGTCGGCAGATCGATCAGTTTCGCTTCCATCTCTCCCGAACGCAGATGTTGCAGCAGAGAGATTGCGACGACCTCTTCCACGCCTCCGGGAATATGATCGACATTGCCGCTGGAAATAGTTAGAAAACCGGTCAGTCCAAGTTTTTGCAGGTTCCACAGAGCCAGTGTATTCCAGGGAGAATTCCAGCCGTTTAACGGTTGTCTTCCCTTTTTTTCTCCATGTTTCGGGTGAAGTTTCGCACCTACGACCAGCGTGTTTGTGTCCATAAAAGTATGCATTGTTTTGATATCTTCGGGAGAAAGAGTTACTTCAATACTCTGAAACAGTACCGTATCGGCTTTGAGTGAGAGCGCTTTTTCGACAATCATATTTAACGGTTGTGTAAAACTGATCCAGGGGTGAATATGAAAAACTTTGATTCGCTCTCCAAAAGATTCAAACACCCCATCCAGCGTCTGAAAATAACGATGATCAACGACGAGAATCAGTGCATCGCAGTACGCCAGGACCTCTTTTGCCCAGCGTTTCACTTTGTATATGTCGATAGGGATCGCTTCGTTGGTCGTATGCAATCTGGTCGCTACGACAAAGCGGGAGGTTTTCATCGCTTTTCTCCCGGTATGATTGTCCCCTCCTGCAGTTGTCGAAAAAGGGTATCGTCGATTTTGCGATACTTTCCGTCAAGTAGCAGATAGTGATCATTTTGATCATAGTACTTGATTCCTGCTTCCGCCAGCGGTCGTTTTTTGATTTTGAGAGTCGAAGTGGTTTCATGAGGTTTGTTACGAATAACCAGGAAATAGGGGAGTGCGTAAGATGCGAGGCTTTGTTTTAACTCTTGCAAAAGCAGAGTGAATTCTGCTTCATGAAGCGGTTTTACAGGCAAGAGCGATGCCATGCCGATTTTTCCCTCTATATGGGGTAACGCAATACCGTAAACGACCGCTTCGGTGAAAAGTCCGGTTTGCATCAGTGCCGATTCGACATCGGCTGTTGCGACATTTTCGCCTTTGAAGCGGTATGTATCGCCTGCACGGTCGACAAAGGTGAAAAAGCCCTTTTTATTTCGGGTCAAAAGATCTCCGGAACGCCACCAGAGTACCCCGTTGCGTTCCAGCAGCTTCGGTTTATCAAGTTTAGGATCGAGGTAGCCGCGATAGCGGTTGTTGGGCACACGAAAGATCGCTTCGCCGGGTGTGTTTTCGGGAACTTCGTTGCCAGCCTCATCGATGAGCAACACATCTTTGGCGTCGGGATGGGAGGGCGGAATGTAGCCGCAATAGCCCGGTACATCCATCCAGTTGGTCAGTGCCGATGCAGGCATTTCGGTGGCACCGAAATGCTCAACGATGTGGCGAATACCAAAACGCGGTACAACCGTTTCCCAAAGTTCACGATGCAATCCGTTGCCGAAGATCGTATGGAGTGTGGAGGATTGTCGATTTGGATAGCGATTGCTCAGATAGCGCCAGAGTTCTCCGATATAGACCATATGGGTACATCCGAAACGTTCGATATCTTTGAAAAAGTGTGTCACGGAAAATTTGGGGCGCAGGATTGCCCGTGCACCGGCGGTCACTACGGCGGAAAATGCGACGGCAAGTCCGTTTCCGTGATAGAGCGGCAAAGGAATATAGCAACGATCATCAGACTTCATGAAGGTACGAAGAGACCATGCGATGCCCGCACCGATCATACGTCTGTGTGAAAAGAGTGCCGGTTTGCTCGGACCGCTTGTACCGCTGGTAAAGATTACAAAAGCCGCATCGTCACGCTCGATCTGAAAGTCTGCGATACGAACGGGTGCTTGAGTCGGCGTTTCGATCATATACCCGATATCGACATGTTCGAGTCCCGTAATAGGATCACCTAGAACAATATGAACATCACTTTTTTGTGCAAGTGTTTGCAGACGTGCGACCGGTTCGTTTGTGTTGAACAAAACCGCCAGACGTCCCGTTTTGTTGATGCCGATCAGTGCTGCGAGAAAAAGGAAACTGTTGTGATAATAAAGTCCGATATGCCGATCGGGAATATGTGCGCGAATATAGTCCGCAACGGCATTGGAAGCGACGGAAAGGTCACGGTAGGTGAAAGCATGCCCGGTTTGCGTCTCTTCTATAACGATACGATCGGCAAACCGCTGCGCTTTCTCCTCGAACACCTCCGTCCAGTTTGCCACGAAATTATGGTCAAGTCTTTCCCATATTTTCGCTTCCTCTTGCGCAAGCAGGCGATACTTTTGTGCATTTGTTAAATCGGATAAAATCATTCCGAAATTTTACTCAAAATTACTTAACCAACTCCTCCATCGTCACATCGACACTTTGCACCAGCGAGTCGATATTGTAACCCCCCTCAAGCAAAAATGCAACCGGTTTTTCTCCGGCATAATTGAGAATTTTACGTACGACGCTTTGTATACCTGAGAAGGTGATTTGTGCTGTGGATATCTGTTCATCTTTCATCAGATCGTATCCTGCGGAGACCAGAACGATATCAAAGGCAAAATCTTCAGGCAACTGATCATAAAAAGCGAGGAGTTCATGATCTTGAAGATAGTCGTGGTAGGGAAAGTTTCTGGTATATCCCAGACCTGCACCTCTTCCTGTCTCTTCCGCACTGCCGGTAAAGTAGGGATAGTTGTTTTTTTCATGTGTACTGAAATAGAAGACGGTCGGGTCCTCGTAGAAGATATCCTGTGTACCGTTACCGTGATGTACGTCGAAGTCGATGATAATAACCTTTTTGTAGCCTGCCTGCTGAGCGTAGCGTGCCATCATCGCGACATTGTTGAAGATGCAAAAACCCTGTCCGGTGATGATCTCCGCGTGGTGTCCCGGCGGGCGCAGATTCAAGAAAGCGCGGTTGCCGAGTCCCTGTTTGAAAAACTCTACCGCATTTTTGGTACTTGTTGCCGCTTTGAGTGCCACTTCGTAACTAAGTTCCGAAACGATTGTATCCGCCGAGACGATCATCCGCACACCGTTTTCATACCCGTGTTCGATCCACTCGACATATTCGTCATCATGAACCATCAAAAGTTCCTTTTTGCTACCCATTCGGCTTGGAATGGGCGTAAAGTCATATTTCCCCGTGATCAATTCGTCGATCGCTTCGACACGGCGGGGAACTTCAATGTGTCCGGGACCGGTGTCATGTAACATAAAGAAGGGATCGTAAAGATAACCGACTTTTTGCACTATTTTTCTCCAAAAAGTTTTTCCGCGAGTGAAGGATATTTTTTCGCTTTTTGCTTTTCTACCTCGGCGACACTTTTTGCAACGGTGGCGGCAGCTTTCGCTTTTGCAATCTCTGCCGCCGCCACCGCCTGGGCAATTTTTTTCGCCGATTTGGCTTTAGCCTGACGCACCTCTTCTTTGGTAGCGGGTTTTGTTGCGTCATTGAGTTCGGCAATCTGCACTTTTGCAACCGCTTTGGCAATTTTCGCTTTGGCGACCGCTTCGGCGGTTTGGGCAAATGCCGTTGCCTCCGCAACCTCCGCTACCGCTTCCGCTTTGACGACATCGACGACCGACGGGACGACCGGCATCACCTTCGTTGCTCTGATCGGTTTGACAATCTTGATAATCCGCAGTGCTTCGGCGATCTGTTTAGCCGCCTCCGCTTTGATCCGCTCCACCGCTTCAAGCGTTTTGGCAATCTCTTTTTGTACATCGATCGGTTCGACCGGTTTGGGTGGTACGGGAAGTGTATATTTTACTTTCGGTATTTCGGTTTTTTCTCTCTGTGCAGGTGGTGCCTGTCGTTGGGTGACGAAAGGAGTTTGATTAGGTTGTTTCATTTGCACTGAAGCAAGACGTTTTGTTTCCCCTTCTTGTTGGTGAGAAACATCGTCAGGTTTTGCAGGAGTCGGTCTTGATTTCGCCGGTTTTTCCTCTTCTTTTTCTTTATGTGTAGAAGCTGTTTTCATCCAGGCGAGATTTTCGGTTGACGATTGCATCGCATGGTTTTGCGTTTTCGGATAGAGCGTTTTGGAGGTAACAGGATGTTCCGGATGGTAAAACTCATTGGTCACTTCATGTTTTTCATAACCACAACCTGCCAATAACATGCAAAGAGGAAAAGAGAGAAGTGCAGAAGTAAGCAAACGAGACATGAGAAGACTCCTTGAAATATTTGTTTTAATTATACTTAAAAAAGTACTAAAAAGCTAGGGTCTCATTGCCGAATAATCGTGCAATATCTTCGCATGATCAAAGAGTAGCTTCTCGTACGGTATTTGTTCCGGTTTGTAAATGTGCACCTCTTTCGCGTCGTCTGCCGCTTTGGGTGTTCCGGTCGCGGTGCAGATATAGGCGCAGGTGATCACATGAAAGCGAGGATCGCGTTTGGGGTCGGAGTAGACACCCAGCAGACGTCGGATAGTCACTTCGAGGCTTGT